>JAHWKQ010000256.1 GCA_019347785.1 Actinomycetota bacterium | reverse complement strand
CCCGCCGCGTCGCCGACCTCGGTGGCTGGCGTGGTGGCCGTGTCGGTCGGCTCCTCGACCGCGGTGCCGGTGGGCTCGACCGTCGGCCCGGTCGGCTCGCCGTCCCGGTCGAGGAGCACGCCCAGTGCGAGGCCGACGACCAGCGCGACGAGGGTCGCGCCGGCGAGCACTGCCGGCCGCACTCCGCGCGGGCTGCCCTCGGCCATGGTCAGCTCAGGCCCGCGGTGCCCTGGTTGAAGAAGAAGTTGATGAGCCCGGCGGAGCCGCCGATCAGCACGGCGGCGGCGACGGAGTAGAGGACACCGCGCTTGCCGCTCTGGACGTACTGGTAGTTCTGGCTGTTGGCGCCGGTGGCCCAGATCACCGCGGACACGATCAGCGCTCCCAGCGCGACGGCCAGCCCGAACGCGCCGAGAGCGTTGACCCAGCTGTCCAGCAGGGCCTTGCCGGGCAGGGCGGAGGCGTCGGGGTTGAACTCGACCTGGGCGAGGACGGTGCGCATGCGGTTACTCCCTTTCGTCTGCGTGAGCGGTGGCGTTGCGGAGGGTCGTGATCAGCGCGGCGGCCAGCCGGCGCGCGGCGTCCCGGGTGGCCGGTTGCAGCCGCTCCCAGGCGATCGGCCCGCCGGTCGCGAGGTGCGGGTCGAAGGGGATCTCGAGGACGTCGGCGTCGAGGCGGCGGCGGGCGGCGGCGAGGTCGATCGCCGGGCGGGGGGTGAGGTGGGTGAGGGCGACGAGGTCGGCGCCGTGGCCCGCTGCCATCAGCACTGCGTCCACGGTGGCGGACACCACGGCCACGTCGCCGTCGGCGTCGGTCCCGGCGGGCGGGGAGTCGAGCAGCGTCGCCGCTGTCACGGCGGGTGCGGGCTGCCCGATGACGATCGCCGGCGCCGTCGCCGAGCCGGGTGTGGCGACCGGCTCGGCGGGCAGGACCATGCCGGCCCGCAGCGCCAGGGACCCGTAGAGCGACTCGTCGGCCACGACGACGGGTCCGGGCTGGTGGCGCGCCAGGGTCATGCCGGCCAGCAGCGCCACCGTGGTGGTCCCGACGCCGCCCTTCACGCCCCACAGCGCCACCTGCGTGTTGACTGACAGCGGCGCCGTCGCCGCACCCACGAGCCGATCCACACCCCGCTCGGGGCGACGGGACACGCGCAGTGCAGCCGACATAATCCTTGGGGATCGATCGTGTTCGTAGCAGATCCGAGCACATCGTCCAGATCATGTCAAGGACGTCTGTCGCCCTGTGGACAGTGCAGCAGCCATGATAAGCGGTCGTAATCGGCAGATACCGAGGAGCACAGGCCGCGATCGTTGGTGGCTTGCTCATGGCGAGCCGATCGTGTTAGATCGGCTTGTGCAAGCCCGATGCCGCCGTGTTGGTGCTCAGGCGACCGTCAACGCGTGCCGCGGTGCGTTGCTGCGGTGAGCGAGCGACCGACCCACGAGTCCGACTTGCCTCTCGTCATGACCGTCGAGGAGGTCGCTGAGTTGCTGCAGCTGTCCAAGGAGACGATCTACACCGAAGCGCAGAAGGGCCGCCTACCCGCCCGCAGGATCGGCCGCAGCTGGCGGTTCTTCCGCCCCGCGGTGTTCGAGTACCTCTACGGGCGCGACCAAGCCCCCGACACTGAAGACGCCGAGCCCCCAGGCGAGGACTGAGCCCTGCGCGCGCGGCGGATCGGCTGGCTCGCCCCCGTCGTCATGCTGGCGGCCCTCCTGGGGCCGCCGCTGGTCGTCGCGGCAGGAGTCTTCTCGCTCAGCGGCGCAACGGGAGTCGCCGGGTGGGCGCCCACCGACGAGGCCCTCGCCGACATCCCGCCCGGCTACCTGCAGCTGTACCAGGCCGCGCCACCGACATGGTGCCCAGGCCTGCCGTGGCCGGTCCTCGCTGCGATCGGCAAGCTCGAGAGCGACCACGGCCGCTCGACGCTGCCCGGCGTCCACGCCGACGCCAACGCAGCCGGCGCCGCCGGGCCGATGCAGATCGGCATCCGCGGCGCCGCCGGCAACACCTGGGGCGGCGACCCCGTCCGCCAGGTACCGCCGGAGATCCCCTTCGGCGTGGACGGCAACCGCGACGGCGTCGCCTCGGTCTACGAGCCCGCCGACGCCGTCCCCGCCGCGGCCAGCTACCTGTGCGCGCACGGTGCCCCTGAGGACCTCGACGCCGCGCTCCTCGCCTACAACCCCTCCAGCACGTACGTCGACGAGGTCCTGGCACAGGCCAGCGCCTACGGCACGCCCCTGCAGACGTTCGGGCCCGTCGGGGGGATCGTCTGCCCGGTGCCCCCGCCGGTCCACTTCGTCGACACCTGGGGCGCCCCGAGGCCCGGCGGACGCATCCACATGGGCCAAGACCTGTTCGCCGCCTACGGCCACCCCCTTGTCGCCGTCGCCGGCGGCACCATCACCAGCGCCCGCACCAGCGCAGGCCTCGGCG
>JAHWKQ010000255.1 GCA_019347785.1 Actinomycetota bacterium | reverse complement strand
TGGTCCGTTCGCCGCGGAGCCGGACCCGCCCTGACCGGGTTCGCCGGGAGCTGCCGGCTGCACCGTGGCAGCCGCGGGGGGCCGCGCGCCGGCGTCATCCGCGCCACCGGGTGCGCTGCCGCTGCCGCCCTCGTAGTCAGCAGCGTCGCCAGCGTGCAGCCCCGGCGGTTCAGGATCCGCGCCGGCGGGAGCAGGGGGTCGGGCGTCCGGCACGTCGGACGGCTCGGCCGGCGTAGCAGGGTCACCCGCGGCAGGACCGGCCGGCACGCCGTCGCTGGGTCGCTCCGGCTCGGCGTCGGGCTGCGCGGAGCCGAGGAGGCGTGCGGCCTCGGCGCGCAGGGAGGCCACCACCGCAGGATCGCCGCCGCGGTCCTCGAGGGCCTGCGCCTCGGCCAAACGTCGCTCGGCCACGACGGTACGTGCGAGGTCCTCTGGCTGGCCCCAGGTCGCGGCGACCCACACCCACTCGACGGCGCGGCGGACGGGGTAGCGCAGGTCGCCGGGAAGCGTGTCGGTGGCAGCGGCCGCCGCACCGACCGGGGCGACCATGCAGAAGGCGGCGCCGAGCGCGGCTACCCGTCGGCGCCACGCCAGCCCCAGCCCGGACCGCTGCGGCGCGGTCGGCCGCGGCTGCGGCACCGGCGGGCCGTCCTCGAGGCTGCGGATGGCGGCCAGGACGCGCTGCCGCGAGCGCTCGGGGACGTCGAGGTCGTAGGCCCCGTGCAGCGCCTCGCGGAGCAGATCGCTGGTGGTCACGCGCCCACCCCCAGCTCGTCGGCGGCAACGGCGACCGAGCCGCCCAGCCGCTTCGCGAGCGCCCGGGTTCCGCGGAACGCCAGGGCCCTGACCGCGACCTCGCTGCGGTCGGTGGCCAGCGCTACCTCCTTCGTGCTCAGGTCGGCGAGGTAGCGCATGGTCACGACCTCCCGCTGATCGGGTGGCAGCGCAGCCACGAGTCGGCGGACACGGGCCGCGGTGTCGCTGGCGGCAGCCCGCTCGTCGGGGAGAGGGTCGCCATCGACGGTCTCGGGAGCCCGGTTTGCCACCACCCGGGGACGGCGGGACAGCCTGCGGGCGTCGTCGATGAGGTTGCGCCGGGCGGCGCGGAACAGCCAAGCGCGCAGCGACTGCAGGCCCCCCTCGATCGACCGGCAGTCCCGCACCAGCTCGAGGAACGTCTCGTCGGTGAGGTCCGCGGCCCGGTCGCGGTCACCCGTCTGGCTGTGCAGCCAGTTCAGCAACGGCCCCGACAACGCCACGTAGACGGCCTCGAGGGCGCGCGGGTCAGCTGCCCGCACGCCCTCGACCACCTCATCCGTCAGGGGTTCGGAAGTGAGCGCCACCAGTGCCAACATCGGCGCCCCCTCCCCGGTTCCTTAGCCGCCGATGAGGGCGGCGGCCGCGTCGAGCACGTCGTCGGGGACGGCACCCATGCCACCGAGGACGTACACGGTGTCGAGCGTGTCGGCGTGTGCAGCGAGGAACTCGGCGACCGCTGGCGGGAGCACGTCGGACACCAGGAGGACCGGTGCGTCGAGCCGCGCCGCGTGCGCGGCGCCCGCGAGCGCGTCGGGGAACGTGCGGCCCGTGGCGAGCACGACCGTGTCGGAGCCGTCGTAGCCCTCCTCGGCCAGGTTGGCCGCGGTCTCGAAGCGGTCCGCCCCGTCCACACGGGTGACCGTGAAGCCGAGCGCTGACAGCTCGTCCGCCACCGCGTCGGAGATCGCCGCAGCACCGCCGGCGATGATGACCGGCATGTCGGCCCCGAGCTGCTGCAACAGCTCCGCGACCCGCGGGTCCAGCGCGGCGCCATCCGTGAGGAGGATCAGCGCGTCGTTCTGGGCGGCGTAGGCCGCTCCCGCGAGGGCGTCGGGGTAGTCACCGGCTGCCGCGAGCACGACTTCCTCGACCTCTGCACCGGTCGCGAGCACGAACTCGGCGATGGCCAGTGCCGTGGCGATGCGGTCGGTGCCGGCCAGGCGGACGACCTCGTAGCCGAGGTCGACCAGTCCCTGCTCGATCGCCGGGTCGATCGCAGCCTCACCGCCGAGCAGGTAGACGGTGCCGCTGTCGCCCAGCGCGCGAGCGAGCTCGGCGACCACGTCGGCGGGGAGCCTGTCGCTGCCGGTCAGCAGCACGGGCGCGTCCTCGATGAAGGCCAGGGTCGCCGCCGACAGCGCGTCGGCGAACTGGTCGGCGCGCGCAAGCAGCACCGCGTCGGCCGAGCCGTCGTCGGGGAAGGAGTCCTGCGACACGCTGATCGCCGTCTCGATCCGGTCGTCTCCGTCGAGGCGGGCCTCGCCGCTGCCGATCTGCGCGACGACCTCGACGACGGCGGTCTGCCCGTCCTGCGGCGTGGCGGTCACGGTCACGGTGTAGGCGCCCTCGACCTCGTAGACGTGGTGGGCGAGCGCGCGCCGGCTGCCGTCCTGGCCGCGGGCCAGA
>JAHWKQ010000065.1 GCA_019347785.1 Actinomycetota bacterium | reverse complement strand
GGCGGCGGCGCCTTCGCCGCGAGCGTGACGTTAACGAGCACGGTCGGCATCGCGCTGCGGGTCGTGGTCGGCACGGCGCTGGTCCTCCTGGGGCTGATCCAGCTGGGCGTGCTCACCGTCTCGTCGTTCCATGCCGTGGAGGACGTGACCAAGCGGCTCACCCGATCGCAGGCGCGGTTGCGCCGCGAGCATCCGGTCGCCGGGTTCGCGGCGTTCGGGTTCCTCTACCTGCTCGCGGGCTTCGGGTGAACGGGGCCGATCCTGGCCGGTCTGGCCGGGCAATCCCTCGTCACCGGCGGCTTCGCCGTCGCGTTCATCGCCTTCGCGGTCGCCGCGGTCGTCATCGTCGCGCTCATGTTCACCGCGGCCCTCACAGTGTCGCGGGCGCAGGAGGCCACGGTCGAGCGGATCCAGGCCAGCGCGCCCGCCGTGAAGAAGTGGGGGGGTGCGGTGCTGGTCGCCGTCGGCGTGTGGTTCGTGTCGCTGGCCGTCTTCGCCGACTTCTTCGCCGAGATCTTCCCCGTCTAGTCCGTCATGCTCCCGTAGAGACCGGACCGGATGGACAGCGATGACGACGACCCATGACCGGACGATGCGCATCGGCCAGCTCGCCGGGCGCCTCGGGTTGAACACCAGGACGGTCCGCTACTACGAGTCCATCGGCCTGCTGCCCGAGCCCGAGCGGACCGCCGGCGGCTACCGGCTCTACGGCGAGTACGACCTCCAGCGGCTGACGTTCATCCGGACCGCCCAGCGGCTCGGGCTCACGCTGGACGACATCGGCGAGATCCTCGCCTTCCGCGAGCGGGGCCAGACGCCGTGCGGCCACGTCGTCGAGCTGCTGCAGCGCCACGCCCGCGAGCTCGATCAGCGCATCGCCGAGCTACGGGAACTCCGCGACGAGCTCGATGAGCTCGTCGCACGGGCCGGGAAGCTGCCCGATGGCGCGGGCGCCTACTGCGGGCTGATCGAGCACCGCGCCACCGACGACGCGTGACGCCACGGCAGGATGCTCGGACACGCACCGGCCCACGGTCGGACGCGACGGTCATGGTCGGCGTGCTCGTCACGGTCGCCGTCGTCGCGGTGGGGCTGGTCGTCTTCCTCACGTCACCGGCGTACCGGCTGCACGGACCGATCCCGGCGCTGCAGCAGCTGGACCTGCTGTACCTGGACGAGCCGGCCCCGCTGGCCGCCCGGCTGCGGCTGCGGCCCGGCGACGCGACCCTGCTGGTGATCTGCCGAGGCTGCGCCCCGCCGGCGGTGGACGCGGCCGTGGTCGTGTCCGCCGATCCGGCGGTCGCCGAGGCGTACGGCCTGCGGACCGCCGAGGGCGCCGTCGGCCCCGGCTACGCGGTCATCGACGCCGAGCTTCGGGTCCGCTACCGGACATTCGATCCGCGGTTGAGCGTCCACGCCGAGGAGATCGCCGTCCTGCTCGGCGCCGTGCGATGACCGGGCCGGCGCGGCTGCTCGCACCCGCGCTCGTATTGGCGGTCGAGGGCTACCTGTTCGCCGAGTACGCACGGTTCGGGGCGCTGATCCACTTCTGGATCCACGGCCTGCTCGGTGCCGCTCTCGGCTTCGCCGTCCTGGCGGTCTGGTACCTGCGCGCCGGCGCCGGGGACCGCCGCAGCGGGAACCCGGGGACGGTCTGGGTCGCCGGGCTCGCCGGTCACCTCTACGCGGCCGCGCCCGACGTGCTGTTCGTCGCGGCCGACCTGGTCCACCAGTGGTGGATGGACGTGTTCGCCCTGCACGTCAACATCCACTTCATCCCCGCCCCGCCGGCCGTCCTGCTCGTCGTGTTCACCCTGGCGCTGGCCGGCTGGGCGGCCGCGATCCTGGGTCGTCGCCGCACCGCCACCACCACCCTGCTCGCCATGCTGGTCCTCGTCGTCTCCGCGATGGCGCTGCGGGGGGCGCCCCCGACGACCCTCCATCAGCTCCGCAAGGCGCCGCAGCTGGCCCTGCAGAGCTCACTGGAGACGGCAGGGCGTGCCTCGCCCGGTCAGGCGCGGCCGTAGGTCACCGCGTGCACCGGGGTCAGGGTGACGGCGCCGAGGTCGGTGAAGCCGTGACGCCCCAGCAGGTCGTCGTAGGCGGCTCTGGGCAGGAGCTGGTCGTCGATCTGGGCCTCGAAGAACTGGATCCCGCACATGATCCGTCCCGGGACGCTGCGCAGGCCCTCGTCGGTGTCGGGGAACGGGAAGTCGGAGATCACGAACCATCCCCCCGGCTCGAGGGCGGCCTTGACGTTGCGGGTCACGGCGTCGATGTCGCGGCACTCGTGCATCGAGATGTTGTTGATCACCACGGTGGCCGGCTCCGCCAGCGCCATCTCCTCGAGCGGGCTGTGCACGAACGCGGTGCGCCCGGCGACGCCGGCCTGCTCGACGCGCTCACGGGCCAGGTCGAGTGAGTGGCCGTCGCCGTCGACGCCGACGACCTCGCACTCCGGGTAGGTCTGGGCGAGCCGGACGACACCGGCGCCGGCGCCGCAGGCCGTGTCGACGATGCGGCAGCCGGCGGCCAGCCGCTCGGCGAGGCCGGGGACCTGGGCCAGGCCCCCCGGTACGAGCCGGGTGTAGAAGGGTGTGCCGGTGCCCGCGACGCCGGCGATCCACTCCGGGCTGGTCTCGTCCCACCACAGCCGCTCACCGGAGGCCAGGACCTGCTCGAAGCGGTCGAAGACCTCGTGCTGCTCCAGGACGGCGAACACCCCACCCACGTAGCCGGGGGAGGTGGTGTCGAGCAGGAGCGTGGCCATGTGGGGTGCCAGGCGGTAGGCCTCCCCGTCTCGCTCGCACACCCCCGCGGCGAGCGCCGAGCGGCACCACACCGACACGTAGAACGGATCGAGGTCGAGCGTCTCGGCCAGGTCGTCGGGCGTGGCGGCCCCGGCCGCGGCCAACCGGTCGAGCAGGCCGGAGCGAAGGCCCAGCGCGACCGTGCGGTGGCCGACGTAGCCGGCGATCTGGGACAGCAGCAGCGGAGCCTGGTCCTGCAGGGTCGGGCCCGTGGGGGCGGCGGACACGGTCATGGAGTCCTCCTTCGTCATCGACACGGCCCCACCGTCCGCCCACCGCCACCGGGAGCGCCAGTACCACATCTGTATCCGGGCGCTTCACCTTCTGTACTCGACAGGGACCGCGGGCGCGCACTAGCGTGCGGGGCGGTGAGGTCGTACGGTCAGTTCTGCCCCGTGGCGAAGGCCATGGAGCTGCTCGACGAGCGCTGGACCCTCCTGGTGGTTCGTGAGCTGCTGATGGGCAGCCGCCACTTCAACGAGTTGCGCCGCGGCGTGCCCCGCATGTCGCCCGCGCTGCTGTCCAAGCGGCTGCGCACGCTGATGCGCGCCGGGCTCGTGGACCGCTTCACCGACGGCAACCGCGTGACCTACGTGTTGACCCCCGCGGGGGAGGAGCTGCACCCCATCGTGGAGTCGGTGGGCCGCTGGGGGACCCGGTGGATCACGCAGCTCGGCGACGCCGACCTCGATCCGCACCTGCTGCTGTGGGACATGCACCGGAACCTGGAGCTGGCCGCCTTCCCCGACGGCCGCACGGTGCTGCGGTTCACGTTTCCCGACGTGCCACCCGCCGCCGCGACGTGGTGGATCGTCGTCACCCGCGACGAGGTCGACTTGTGCGACACGGACCCCGGACACTCCGTCGACGTCGCGGTCACGACCGGCCTGCGGGCCCTGACCGAGGTGTGGCGCGGCGACCGGCGGTTCGACGAGGTGCTGCGTTCCGGCGAGCTGCTCGTCGAGGGCCCGGCGCCCCTGCGGCGGGCCCTGCCCCGCTGGCTGAAGCTGTCCGCCTTCGCCGCGGTCCCGCGTCCGGTGTGACCGACTCCTCCCGGCAGTGCCATCGTGATGTGTGCCGGGTGGGCAGGACTTCACCCGCTTTCCGGAGGTGCGCCGGCGCAACCCGCTGGGGGGCTGACCACCACCGGTCAGTCATCCCCACCATGCCAGGGGCAGGTGCTCGCGGATGACCTCGTCCTTTGTGACCAGGGTCGTTCCGCCGGCGAGCGCCTGGGCGGCGAGCAGCCGGTCGAAGGGGTCACGGGTCCACGTGAGGCTGAGCGCCGCCTCGCACACGACCGCGGCGGGCACATCGGCGACGACGAGCTCCAGCGCGGGGACCAGCTCTTCCAGGACCTCCCTCGCGGGTGACCGTACCCTGCCGACCTCGTACAGGTAGGCGAGCTCGAGACCGACGAACGGCGAGAGGCCGAGCGGCTCGTCGTTCAGCCGCCGGGGCACCGCCGGGGGAATGCGTTCGCGCTGGCCGCCGTGCCGCGTCCGCCACCACCGGCGGTGCGCCTACACTGCGCGCCGGGACCGCCCGGGGCGTCGGACAGGAGCATGCGTGGCACGCGGCTACGACCCGCATGAGATCGAGCCGCGGTGGCAGAAGGCGTGGGACGCCGCCGACCTGCACCGGGCCGACGAGGAGGGCGACCGCCCGCGGTTCTACGCCCTGCACATGTTCCCGTACCCCTCCGGGGACCTGCACATGGGCCACGCCGAGGCGTTCAGCCTGGGCGACGCCGTCGCGCGCTACGCGTGGGCCCGCGGCTTCGAGGTGCTCAACCCCATCGGCTGGGACTCGTTCGGCCTGCCCGCCGAGAACGCCGCCATCCGCCGCCGCGCGCACCCCGCCGAGTGGACCTACGCCAACGTCGAGACGCAGGCCGCCACGATGCGCCGCATGGGCTTCGCGTTCGACTGGAGCCGTCGCCTGCACACCTCCGACCCCGCCTACTACAAGTGGACCCAGTGGCTGTTTCTGCAGCTGTACCACGCCGGCTGGGCGTACCGGGGCGACGCGTCGGTCAACTGGTGCCCGAACGACCGCACGGTCCTGGCCAACGAGCAGGTGATCGACGGCCGCTGCGAGCGCTGCGACGCCGTGGTGACGAAGAGGACGCTGACCCAGTGGTTCCTGCGCATCACGGCCTTCGCCGAGCGTCTCCTCGACGACATGGCCCAGCTGGAGGCGTACTGGCCCGACCGGGTGCTGAACCTGCAGCGCAATTGGATCGGCCGCAGTGAGGGGGCGCGGATCGTCTTCCGCATCGAGGAGGCCGACGAGGCGATCGTGGCCTTCACCACCCGCCCCGACACGCTGTTCGGCGCTACGTTCTTCGTGCTGGCACCGGAGCACCCGCGGGCGCGCGCCCTGGCCGAGCGTGGGGGCGCCACGGCGGACTTCGACGAGTACCTGGACCAGGTGCGGCGCAGGACCGAGATGGAGCGCCTGGCCACCGAGGGGCGCAAGGACGGCGTGTTCCTGGGCGTCCACGCCCGCAACCCGGTCACCGGGGAGCGCATGCCCGTCTACGCCGCCGACTATGTGCTCATGGAGTACGGCACCGGCGCGATCATGAGCGTGCCCGCCCACGACCAGCGCGACCTGGACTTCGCCCGCGCGCACGGCCTGGAGGTGCGCGTGGTCGTCCAGCCGCCCGACACCGAGCTGGACGCGGCGTCGATGACCGAGGCCGCCGACGGCGAGGGTGTCCTGGTCAACTCCGGGCCGTACGACGAACTGCCGTGGCGGGCGGCCAAGCGCAAGATCACCGCCGACCTGGCCGAGCGGGGAGACGGCGAGCCCGCCGTGACCTACCGGCTGCGGGACTGGCTGGTGTCACGGCAGCGCTTCTGGGGAGCGCCCATCCCGGTCGTGCACTGTGAGGATTGCGGGCTGGTGCCCGTGCCCGAGGCCGACCTTCCGGTGACGCTGCCCGAGCGCGTCGACCTGCATGCCGAGTCGGTCTCCCCGCTGGCGGCCGATCCCGACTGGGTCCGGGTCGCCTGCCCCTCGTGCGGGCAGGAGAGCCGGCGGGACACCGACACGATGGACACCTTCGTCGACTCGTCCTGGTACTACCTGCGCTACTGCTCCCCGGACCGTGACGACGTCCCGTTCGACCGTGAGGCCGTGCGCCGGTGGCTGCCCGTGGACCAGTACACCGGCGGCATCGAGCACGCCATCCTGCACCTGCTGTACTCGCGCTTCGTCACCAAGGCCCTGCACGACCTGGGCCACCTGGACTTCGTGGAACCGTTCACCCGCCTGAAGTCCCAGGGGATGGTGCTGATGGGCGGCGCGGCGATGTCCAAGTCGCGCGGCAACCTCGTCGAGCCCAGGGCCATCCTCGACGAGTACGGCGCCGACACGCTGCGGCTCACGATGCTGTTCGCCGGGCCGATCGAGGACGACATCGACTGGGCGGACGTCTCGCCCGCCGGCACGTTCCGCTGGCTGTCGCGACTGTCGCGGCTCGTCGACGAGCACACCGGCTCCGGGGGGACCGTCGAGGCCGGTGACGCCGCGGCCGGGGCCGACCTGCGGCGGGCGACGCACCGGACCATCGCGGCGGTGACCGCCGACTTCGAGCAGTTCAAGTACAACACCGCCATCGCCAAGCTGATGGCGCTGGCCAACGCGATCTCCGACGCCTTGCGCGGCGGCGTGCGCGGCCCGGCGGTGCAGGAGGCCCTGGACGCCGTCCAGGTGATACTGGCCCCGATGGCCCCGCACGTGGCAGAGGAGCTGTGGCATCGGCTCGGCCACTCCGACTTCGTGCTGCGGGCGCCCTGGCCCACCGCCGATCCCGCCCTGCTGGTGGACGAGCGCAGGCGCATCCCGGTCCAGGTCGACGGCAGGGTGCGTGACGCGATGACCCTGCCGGTCGGCGCCTCCCAGGCCCAGGCCGAGGAGATGGCGCGTGAGCTGGCCAACGTGGCCCGCCACCTGCGAGGCCGGCGGGTGGCCAGGGTCGTGTGGGTGCCCGACCGTCTGCTCAACTTCGTCGTCGCCGACGACTGACCCGACCGCCCGTCCGTCCACAGCGGATCGCGACGCTGCGGCCGGCTCGTCACGGCGCGGTCGTACCGTCGCCGCATGGCATCCACCGAGCCGCCACCGCCCCGCCAGGGCCCGTCCGAACGCGCCCGCCGGCTGCTGGCCGCCGCCGGGTGCGGACCGCCGGAGATCATCGCCCTGGGCATCCTGCTGACCGGCGCGCTGGCGGCCGTGGGCGTGCTGTGGCTGGCGTCCCGGCCCGGAACCGTGGCCGGGGGCCGTGACCCGCTGCTGGCCCCACGGAAGCCGGCCCGGGTCGTGGTCCACGTCGCCGGCGAGGTCCGCGACCCCGGCCTGTACCGGCTGAAGGGGGGCGCGCGCATCGCCGACGCGCTGCAGGCGGCGGACGGGCCGCGGCGCACCGCCGCCGTCGACGGGCTCAACCTCGCTCAGCCACTCGTCGACGGCGAGCAGATCGTGGTTCCCGGCCAGGTGGCGGCCGCGCCGGCGGCGGGCGCGGGGGGCGGCGAGGGACCGGCGGGGGACGGTGTGCAGGCCGACGGCACGGTCGACCTCAACCTGGCGACCCCCGAGGAACTGGAGGAGCTGCCCGACATCGGGCCGGTGCTGGCCGCCGCGATCGTCGACCACCGCGAGACCGTCGGACCGTTCCGGACGGTCGACCAGCTCGACGACGTCTCTGGGATCGGCGAGATCACGCTGGCCAACCTGCGGCCGCTCGTGTCGGTGTGAGCACCGCCCGGGCCTGGGCGCTCGCGGGGGCGCTGTGGCTGGGATGCCTTCGCCCGGGACCGTGGTGGCTGGCTGCGACCGCGCTCGTGGCGCTGGGCGCGGCCCTGCGCGCATCGCCCCGGGCGGCGCTGTGCGGTGCGCTGGCGGCGCTGCTGCTGGCCGGCGCGGGACTGGCCGGCGCCCGTGCGCGGCTGCGTGACGACGGGCTGCTGGCACACCGGGCCGGGTCGGCGCGGGCCGTGGCCGTCCGCGCGGTCGTCGTCACGGAGCCCCGAGTGACGCCCTGGGGCGCCTGGTTCCTCGTCCGCGTCGACACGCTCGGGCGCACCGCCGTCCGCGAGCGCGCGCTCGTCGACGTCGACGATCCGGCCGAGGCGCCCGCCCTGGGCCAGCGGCTGTCCTTCCCCGCCCGGGTGGAGGCGCTGGGGGACGACGGCTTCGGCGACTACGTGCGCGGGCTGCACGGCGCCGTGGCGCTTCGTCCCCGCTCGGACATGCGCGTCGTGGCCCCCGCCGGCCCGCTCGTGGGCTGGACGACCGCCGTGCGCCAGCGCGCCCGCGCCGCCGCCCGACGCGGCCTCGACGGCGAGCAGGCGGCCCTGTTGACCGGGCTGGTCGTCGGGGACACCCGGGGACAGTCACGGCGCGTGCAGGAGCTGTTCCGGGCCTCCGGTCTGACCCACCTCGTCGCGGTGTCCGGCTCGAACGTCGCCCTCGTCGTGGCCGGCTGCTTCGCCGTGGCCTCCGTGATCGGCGCCGGCGCGAGGGCGCGGCGGTGGCTGGCCTGCCTCGTGCTCGCCTGGTTCGTCGTGCTCGTGCGATGGGAGCCGTCGGTGCTGCGGGCCGCGGCCATGGTCGCTCTGGTCCTGGGAGCCGGGCTGCTGGGCCGGCGCGTCGAGGCCCGGCACGCGCTGCCCACGGCCGTCCTCGTGCTGCTGCTCGCCGACCCCATGCTGGCCGGTCAACTCGGCTTCGCCCTGTCCGTGCTGGCCACTGCCGGGGTGCTCACCGTCGCCCCGGCCATCGCCCGCCGTCTGCGGGGTCCGCACGGTGTGCGCCTGCTGGTTGGCGCCGGGGTCGCCGCGCAGGTGGGGGTCGCCCCGCTGCTGCTGGCGACCGACGGCCGTCTGCCCCTCGGGGCCCTGCCGGCGAACCTGGTCGCCGTGCCCGCCGCGTCGATGGCGTCGATGATCGGGGTCGCGGCGGCGCTGGCGGCGCAGGTCTCGGTCCCGGCGGCCGGGTGGGCCTGTGCGGCCGCACGCCCCGCGCTGGCGGTCGTGCTGTGGTCGGCGCGGAGGTTCTCCCAGGCCCCGGCGCTGACCCCCGGGGAGGTGCTGACGCCGGCGGCGCTGCTGCTGCTCGCCGCCGTCCTGGCGCACCGTCGGGTGCCGGCGCTGGCGGTGGCGGCGGCGGCGGGCGCCGTGGTCGTGGCCGTGGGCGGGGCGCTGCGGCCGCCGGCGGGGGCGGACCACCTCACGCTCACGGCGTTCGATGTCGGCCAGGGCGACGCGCTGCTCGTGGAGGCCCCCGGCGCCGGGGGCGCTCCCACCGCCCGCATGCTCGTCGACGCCGGTCCGGACCCCGGGGCGGCCCTGGAACACCTGCGGTCACGGCGCATCCGTCGGCTCGACGCCGTGGCGCTCACGCACGCCGACACCGACCACAGTGGCGGGCTGCCGGCGGTGCTGCGGGGCGTCGAGGTCGGCGCCCTGGTCGTGGGACCGGGCGAGACGAGCCCGCGTGCGGACGCGTCGGGGTCCGCGCGCGAGTCCTACCTGACCGCCCGGCGGCGGCGCGTGCCCATCCGGACCGTCGCGGCCGGGACCCGGTTCCGGCTGGGCACGGCTCCGGTCGAGGTCCTCGGTCCCGCGTCCGAGGCGTCGTCGCTGGACCGCAACGAGCGCTCCCTGGTGTTGCGGGTCGGCGACGACGCCGGGGTGCTGCTGCTGACCGGTGACGCCGGACCCGCGGCCCAGGCCGCGCTCCTTCGGAGACCCGACCTGCTGCGGGCCACGGTGCTGAAGGTCCCGCACCACGGTGGCGACACGAACGCGCCGGGGTTCCTCGCGGCCGTCGATCCCGACGTCTCGGTCATCTCCGTGGGAGCCGACAACGACCACGGCCACCCACACCCCGCGGTGCTCCGCGAGCTCGTCGGCAGCCATGTGCTGCGCACCGACCGGGACGGCACCGTGTCGGTCGAGCTCGCTCCCGCCGGCGTCCGGCTCCTGGCGGGGGGTCCCGGCTACACTCCCGCGCATGCCCCCGCGTCCGCCGATGTACCTGATCACCGGATCCGAGGAGCTGCTGCTGCGGCGCGCGGCCACCACGGTGCTGGACGAGCTGCGCGCGCAGGATCCCGGACTGGACGTGGCCGACGTGCGAGCGGGCGACCTGGCCGACGGACGCCTGCCGGACCTGCGTACCGCCTCGCTGCTGGGCACCCGGAGGGCCGTGGTCGTGCGCGACGCCCACGAGCTGCCGGCCGGGGCGGTGGCCGAGCTGCACGCCGAGCTCGAGCGGGGGTCGCCTGAGACCGTCGTGGTCCTGCTCGCGACGAGGGCCGGTCCGCAGACCGACCCTCGTCCGTCCGGGCGATC
>JAHWKQ010000254.1 GCA_019347785.1 Actinomycetota bacterium | reverse complement strand
GTCAACGGGCCGCGCTGCGGATGGACGCCGTCGCGCTGCCACTCCCCCTCCACCAGCGCGTCGAGCAGCCGCAGGTTGCTCTCCCGCACCGCCCGCCACCGTTGGAGCGTGTCGCGCACGTCGTCGTCGAGCTCGCCGAAGCGGTCGGCCCACGCCCGCTCGTCGAACGGCGTCAGCGTGGGCCGGTCGTCGGCCACGATCATCCGCAGCCGGACGCCCCACACCAGCTCGTCGTCGGCGAGATGGGCCACCACCGTCGCCGCCGACCACTCGCCCGGCGCGGGCTCGCGCCGCAGGGCGGCGACGTCGGCCCCGCTCACCAGCGACACGAGGTCGCGCGCCGTCGTGCGCAGGCGCTCGAGATGGGGCGTCGGGTCGCTGGACGGGGTCGGCACCACCTCAGCATCGCATCCGCGGGGTAGACAGGTCGCAATGATGCCCGACACCGCACTCCACGCCGTCCTCACCCTCCTTGCAGGCATCGGGACGGGCGTGCTCTCCGCCGCCTTCGGGGTCGGCGGCGCCGTCATCTCCACCCCCGCCATCCGGGCGCTGGGCGTCAGCGCCGCCTTTGCCATCGGGACCACGCTCCCGTCGATCCTCCCCAGCGCGGCGACGGGGACGTGGCGCTACACACGCGAGCGCATGGTCCGCTGGGACGTGGTGGCGTGGGCCGGCCCCGCGGGGATCGCGGCCGCCGTGCTCGGCTCCTACCTGTCGAAGGAGGTCCCCGGCGAAGGCCACCTTCTCATGTTGCTTACGGCCGCCCTGCTCGGATTCAGCTCGTGGCGCATGGCGCGAGCCCCTCGCCCGGCCCCCACCGCGGAGACCGACGCGGCGGCCGCCCCCGAGCACCCGGCGCCGCCCCTTGCACGGCGACACGACCGACCGGCCATCGTCGCCGCCGTGGGCGCCGCCTCCGGGCTGTTGTCCGGCCTGCTCGGCGTGGGCGGCGGTGTGGTCATGGTCCCCGGGTTCACCGAGCTGGCCCGCATCCCGCTGAAGACGAGCATCGCCACCTCGCTGGTGTGCGTGGGGCTGTTCGCCGCACCGAGCACCGTCGCCCACGCCGCCATCGGCGACATCGACTGGCGCACCGCCATCCTGCTGTCGGTCGGCGTGGTCCCCGGCGCCCGGCTCGGCTCCCATCTCGCCATGCGGGCTACCGACGCCCGCCTGCGCGTCATCGTGGCCGCCTTCCTCGGCGTCACCTCGGTGATCTACGCCTTGGGCGAGTTGGCCGCCCTCATCGGCGGCTGAGCGAGAGCGCCCGGGCCCGCTCGAACACGGCGTCGAACATGGGCTCGGTGAGCGTGCCGGTGAACGTGTTCTGCTGGCTGGGGTGGTACGAGCACACGATGGTGCGGCCGTCGATCGGTACTTCGACGCCGTGCCCGAACCGCGGCTTGGGCCGCAACCCCACCAGACGGGCCACGGCGTCGTAGCCGAACTGCCCGAGCACGACGATCACCTTCAGGCGGTGCAACAGGTCCAGCTCGCGCCGGAGGTAGGGAAGGCAGCGGTCGCGCTCCTCGGGCAGCGGCTTGTTGGCCGGCGGGGCGCACCGCACGGCCGCCGCGATGTAGGCGTCGGTGAGCACCAGCCCGTCGTCGGCCGCCACGCTTGTGGGCTGGTTGGCGTACCCGGCCCGCCACAGGGCGCGGAACAGCCAGTCGCCCGAGCGGTCGCCGGTGAACACCCGCCCGGTGCGGTTGCCGCCGTGCGCGGCGGGCGCCAGCCCCACGATCAGCAGCCGGGCGTCGGGGTCGCCGAAGCCGGGGATGGGCCGGCCCCAGTACTCCTCGTCGGCGAACGAGGCCCGCTTCTCGCGGGCCACCTGCTCGCGCCAGTCGACCAGGCGGGGGCACAGGAAGCAGTCGACGATCTCGGCGGTGACCCGTTCCAGCGAGTCCGGCGTCGGCACGGGGTCAGAGTAGGTTGGGCGCCGCCCATGCCCCGCCGTTCCAAGCTGCCCACGTCCACCGTCGCCCTCTACGTCCGCCACGGTCGCACGCCGACGACGGGGGCCGTCCTTCCCGGCCGCGCTCCGGGGCTGCGCCTGTCCGACGACGGACGCCGGCAGGCCGAGGCCGCGGCCGAGCGCATCGCCGCGCTGCCCGACGTGGCGGCCGTGTACGCCTCGCCGCTGGAGCGGGCCCGGGAGACCGCCGCGCCGATCGCCATGGCCCTCGGCGTCAAGGTCAAGGTCGACAAGGGCCTGCTCGAATGCGACTTCGGCGAGTGGACGGGCGCCGAACTGAAGGCGCTCATGAAGCTGCCGGAGTGGAAGACGGTGCAGCGCTACCCCAGCGGCTTCCGCTTTCCCGGCGGCGAATCGTTCACCGAGATGCAAGCCCGCATCACGGCCACCGCGGCCCGGCTGCGGCGTGCGCATGCCGGGCAGACGATCGTGCTGGTGTCGCACGCCGACCCCATCAAGGCGGCGGTGGCCGACGCCCT
>JAHWKQ010000064.1 GCA_019347785.1 Actinomycetota bacterium | reverse complement strand
TCTTACGTCCCGGCGGTTGCGGGGTCCTGGCGAGGACGCTGGAGTCCCTCGAGCGTGAGCCTGACCAGCCGCTGCACGGCTGCGTCCGACGTCGTGCTCGCGGCTGCGCCCAGTGCGTGCAAGCAGAAGCTCGCGAGCTCGTCGGGCGGGACGTCGTCGCGGACCGCCCCCGCCGCCGCCGCGTCCGCCAGCAGGGCTCCGACCAGGTCGCGCAACCGCCGCTCCGCCGGCGCGACCTGGGCATCGTGGTGCAGCAGTGCCGCAAGCTCGCTCCCGTGAGGGTGCGCAGCGTGGTCGGTGCGTTGGCGCTGGATCTGGGCGTACGCCCCGAGGACCTCGACCAGCCGCGCCTCCTGCGGTGCGTCCCGTTCGGCGATCTCGGTCAGCAGCTGGAGGTGGTCGCTGATCTGGCGTTCGTGCCAGGTCTGGAGGATCTCCTCGACGCTCGCGAAGTACTTGTAGAGCGTGGCCCGGCCGATCCCCACGTCCTCGGCGATCTGCGACATCGTCACGTTGAGGACCCCGTGCTGGCCCGCCAGACGTGCGGTGGCGTCCAGGACCGCGTCTCGAACCTCGCGTCGGTGCGCGGCGATCGTGTCACGCCACAACTTGGGCACACGCGAAGGATACGCGCGGTAGCTGGAGGCGACGATGAGTCTTGACAGCGACACAATGTATCGCAAAGACTGAGCCGGTCCTACTGGAGGAGCGCAGCGTGGACGAACCCGACCCTGCCGAGGCCCTCCCCGGTGCCCGGTTGGGTCAAGGGCTTCATCCTCGCCGGCATCCTGGCGGCCGTCCTGCTCATCGTCACGTTCGTGGCCGGCGGCGGACACGGCCCGTCTCGCCATCTGTCCGGCGGTGCGGGTACTGGGGCTGCCGCAGTCGCCGGCCAGCTGCTGCCGGCCGACCACGGGTGAGGATGCCTTCCGGCCTCCGCAAGGCCATGCTCGCCGTCCACCTGACCGTCTCGGTGGGGTGGATCGGCGCGGTGATCGTCTACCTCGCTCTCGGCCTCACCGCGGTCAACTCCAGCGACGATGCCACGATCCGCGGCATGTGGGCCGCCATGGACTCGACCGGCTGGTACGCGATCGTCCCGCTGGCGCTGGCCGCCCTGCTCACCGGCGTGATCATGGCGGTGGGGACCCCGTGGGGCCTGTTCCGCCACTACTGGGTGATCATCTCGCTGGTCCTCACCCTCATCGCCGTCGCGGTCCTGCTGCTCCACATGCCCGCCGTGACGGCTACGGCCGAGCTCGCACGGACCTCGTCGGGTGATGGCCTCGCCGCGCTCGGCGGCGACCTGGCCCATCCGGCGATCGGGCTGGTCGTGCTGCTCGTCGTCGAGGTGCTCAACGTCTACAAGCCGCGGGGGACGACACGCGCTGGCGCCGTCGACCGCCGCTGATCAGCCGCGGTCCGTGTGCTCGGCGAGCAGGGCGCGCAGCGCGGCGGCGGTCTCCGGGGCGGCGTCGGGCACCAGACCCTCGACCAGGCGGCGCACCTCGGCGTCCTCCGCCACCCGCGAGCCCAGCGACCAGCGTGCAGCCGAGGCCACCAACTCACGGGTCGGGTCGTCCTCGGCGTCCGCTCCCGTCAGGCCCTCCGCCACGCGGGCGAGACAGCGGGGGTCGCCGGTCGCGCCGAACGCCCCCCACAGCATGTCGAGCACGACCGGCGCGGTGAGCGGGAGCGCGACGATCGCGGGAGGGTCGTCGACGCGGAAGCCCTCGATGACCTCGGCGACCTCGGCGTCCGCACCGTCCAGCAGCCGGTCGAGGTGGCCGCGGGCGGCCTCGTCGTCGGCCAGCCACAGGGCCTGCGCCAAGGTCAGACGCTCGCCAGGGTCGAGCTGCGCGTCATCAAGCGGCCAGGCGGCGACCCGGGCGGGGTCGCGGCGGGCCACTTGCGCCAGGAACGCCGCCACCGCCGGCCCCGCGCTGCCGCCCAGCACGCCGGCGCGGTGCAGCCGGTCGATCACCTCCGGCACCGCCTCCGGGTCGGGGTGGCGCCAGTAGGAGCGCATCCACTCCTCGAGGTCGGCGACGTCCGGCATGGCGGCCGGGGCTCAGAGCCGCCGGTAGATGCGCAGGACGCTTTGCACGTAGTCCTGGCAGTTGTTGGACAGCAGGCTGTAGGCCCCCGGGTTGCCGCGCATCTGCACGGCCCGGCGGAGCTTGGCGTCATCGAGGCCCGTCTGCCTCCAGCCACTCCTGCTCCTCGTCAGGGGGTGAGGGTCGTCTCGCCTGAGCCTTCGCCGCCCTGCTGAACCTGCTCCTCGAGGTGCTGCCCCGCGCTGCCGGGCGGGCCCGCGTCCGGCTCCCGCTCGTCCTCGCGCTGGACTGCCGTGCGCGGCTTGGCGGCGAGGCGCTGCAGCGCCCGGTTGCCGTAGGCCCGCTGGAGGGTCAGCGCGGGATGCTCGGCCGCCGCCACCAAGCGGGTGTGGTGCTCGGGGGCCGGACGGCGGTCCTGGCGCCTCATCGGCCGCCCTCAAGCAATCCGGCCGCGCTCTGCCCCGAGGGGCGACGCTGCATCGGGGCACCTCCAGCCGCGCTGCACGGCTTGCACGAAGATGCAAGAAGGCCGCGATGAACCGCCATCCGCGCCACGGCGGGCCTGCTCCGGGACGCACCCGGGTGGCAGGAGTGGCTGGCCGGTGTGCGTGGCCGGACGGCGGCCCAGCGGCGCTGGACCGCCTGCTTCTCAGTCGATGACGAAGCGCCTCGCGATCTCCTCGACTGCTGCTGAGCCGTCGGCCGCGTCCATGACGAGCTGGAACGCCTCGTCGTCGGTGAGCCCGATGGGGCGGTCGTTGAGATCGGCGAACACCGCGGTGGCCAGCCACGCCAGCGGCTTGTTGCCATCGATGAGCGCATGGTTGCGCACCAGCGACTGCAGCATCGCCGCGGCCTTCAACGCGAGGGTCGGGTAGGCGTCGGTGCCGTAGGCAGAGGCTCGCGGGCGTGCGAGCGCCGCGTCGATCAGCCCGAGGTCCCGCACCGGTCCGACGCCGAGGCGGCGGATCAGGTAGAGGACGTCCTCGGTGGTCAGATAGGTGAGCTCACTCACACGGTGCCGAGGCGGTGAAGAACGTCGCCCCACCGGTCCAGCATCCGGTCGGCGCTCTCGCCGACGCGCCGCGTGTGGCCGGCGCGCTCGTAGCGCTCCAGCACGGCTCGGCGGATGACCTCCTGCCGCGACAGCCCCTCGGCCTCGCACAGGGTGTCCAGGGCGCGTTCCAGCTCCTCGTCGGTCCGCAGCGTCAGCGCCATATGGCGATGATACCAGGTCGGTATCACGCCGTGAGGGATTCTCATGTCGGCCCGGGGTTACCGCTCCCAGAAGCGGCGCTTGGGCTTGCGGACCTTGCGCAGCGCGGCGCGGAGCTCGTCGACAGCCTCCGCGGAGGGCGAGCTTCCCGCCTCCAGCCCGCTGGCCAGCCGATCGAGGAGACGCGTGAGCTCGTCCACCGCGCTGCGCTGCTCGTCCGAGACGCGGGCGGTTCGGAGCGCGACGGCCGCCCGGCGCAGGTCGGCGGGGTCGGGGGTGACCCCGCGCTCCAGCTGCTGGAGGAGGCGCTCGACCAGTTGGAGCGCCTCATCCAGGCCCGTGGTCCGGCGTCCAGGCGGACGGGCCCGCCGCTTGGGGGCCCTGCCGGTCGGTGCCGCCGGTGCCGGCAGCGGCCCCGTGGGAGCCGACCGGTGCCGGGCCGCGTCCGCCAGCGGCGACGGCGCGTACGCCTTCATCTGCATGGGTGCGGCGGCCATCGCCCAGCCTGCCGGCTGCTCCACCGGCTGGACGACGTGGACGAGATCGTCGGTGCTCTGCCGCTCGGGGTCGACCGCGACGAACGCGGTGAAGCGGCTGAGCACCCCGAACCGCAGCGACAGCCCGACGACCTCCTCCATCGCGCCAGGACGGCGCCGACCGGCGTACTCATCCTCCAGGTCGGTGATCCTGGACTGCGCCCACAGCACCGGCACCGCGGTCGAGCTGCTCGCCACCGCAGCGAGCTCGTGCGGCAGCAGGCCAGGGGCGCCGTCGTAGCGGAGGGTGGCGGTCCCCGGCGCGCCCTCGCCCCGCCGCCGGTAGCGGCCCGAGACGACCAGCGGCACGCCGCCGACCAGATCCCGGACCGGCGGGCTGACGGTGCCCTCGATGAGGTCGGCGCCCTCGAGGGTGACCTCGAGGTCGGTGACGAGCGGCGGGTTCACGACGCGGCAGATGCTGGCAAGCGAGGTGTCCAGCCGGTCCTCGCCTTCCACCAGCTCCACGTGGCCTCCGCTGCTGCGGGCCATGCGCTCCAGCAGCCCGGCGTTCACGGCCTGGTCGATCCCGACGCAGTGCAGGCGCACGTCGCCCAAGCCCTCCCCGGCTGCCGTGCGCAGGACGTGGTCCTCGCCGGTCACCTGGCCGTCCGTCACCAACACGACGCAGCGCCGCCGGCCGCCGCCGTCGCGGGGGAAGCGTCGGCCGGCCTCGTCCAGGGCATGGCCGAGCTCGGTGCCACCGCGCGCCTCGAGCTGCCCGAGCCAGCGGACCGCGGCGAAGCGGTTGCGGTCGGACGCCTCGGTGAGGCCGGCGACGTCGAGCGGGTGCTCGACGATGTTGTCGAAGGCCAGCACCGCGAAGCGGTCGCCACTGGTGAGGCTGTCGACCAGCCGGGCGGCCGCGCGGCGCGCGGCCACCATCTTCCACCCGGTCATCGATCCCGAGCGGTCGAGGACGACGACCACGTCCAGGTCGTCCGTCCGGGTGGTGCCACGAGGCGCCACGGCCGTGAGGGCCCAGGTGCCCTCGTCGCCCTCGGCGTCCGGCACGGTCACCAACGAGGTCGCGGGCCCGTCGCCGAGCCGGGCGCGGAGGATGAGGTCACGGTCCATCCGCTCGCCCGGCTCGAGCTCGAGGACCAGCGACTCCTCGTCGCCGGCCGGGCGCACCGCGTGGAGGCTCGACCGCCACCCCGTCAGCCCGAGCCCCGCATCGTCGATGGTGACGCGCACGCTCAGCTCTGGTCGAGGATCCTGCGCACCCAGGCGCGGGGGGGTCACGCGGGACGCGTCGGGCACTCGGTCGGTGTCCTTGGCCTCGCCCTCGCCTGCGGGCTCGTCGTCAAGCGCACCGCCGGTCGTGTAGCGGGGCGCCACGACCATCGGGAACCGGAACGTCGCCTCCCCCTCGTCGACCACCAGCGGGCACACGAGCTCGAGCGCGATCTCGGCGTCCTCGCCGGGCTGCAGGTTGCCGAGCGTCGACGTGAACACGTCCGGGCGGTCCTTCTCCGCCAGCGCGGCGCGCTGGCCGGCGACGACCGCCTCCTCGTAGGTCTGCCGCGCGGCGCCTCGCTCCATGATCCGGCCTTCGACCGTGCGGCCGCCGAGCACGGCCTCGAGACCGGTCACGGCGCCGCGTGAGGGCAGGGGGAACACGTAGGTGACCTCGAGGGGACGCTCACCGGTGTTGCGGAACCGCTGCCGCACCGTGCAGGCGGCGCTCAGCCCGACCAGCCTGGCGTCGAGGTCCATGCCGATCAGGGGCAGCGCGCCGCTCGGCGTCCGAGCGCTGCCGCACCCCGGGCGCTCGCGGTCGTGTGGCTCGCCGGTCAACGTGCGGTCATAGGCGGGAAGCGGGGTGGTGGCGGTCATCGGGGCTCCTCTCGAGGGGTCGGGTCGTCGGGGTCGGGGGAGTTGGGAGCCTCCGCCGGCCGTGCCTGCAGGGCACGCCTGACGGCGGCGGCGACGCGCTGGATCTCCGCGGCGGTCCAGCGCGCGGTGTCGAGGTGCAGCTCAGCGCCGGGTGCGACGGGGATGACGCTCACGGTGCGCTGCGGCGCGGCCATGACGGCAGCCGGCTTCACGGACTCGTCCGGCGTCCGCCTCCAGAACTCCGCGCGTCCATCCGGCGCGACGTCCGCGCTGGCGTCGGCCACGCCGTCGGGCAGCACACCGCTGGGCACCGCCGCCAGCGTCGCCAGGCGCCCGGCGTCGGCTCCGGCGAGCTCGTCGCGGATCTCCGCGAGCGAGGCGCCGCCGGCCTGCAGCCGCTTCGTCGCGAGGAACTGCAGCAGGTGCCGGCGCCCGTAGCGAGCCTCCCGCCCCGACTCCGTGCTGACGACCTCCGGCCGGTCCATGAGGCCCTGCGTCACGTAGTACCGCAGCATCCGCTCGCCCGGCACCACCCGCACGCGGCTGCTGGGCGCCTCGAGCCCCGCCGCCTCCACCGCGGAGGCGGCGAGCTCGGCGAACTCGGCGAGGGTCAGCGTTCGTGTCACACCCCTATAGTGTCACATGGGTATGACACTGTCAAACCCTACCTGCGGCCGGCGGTGCCTCAGGAGGGGTCGCGCCCGAAGATTGCGAGCAGCCGGGTCTGCGGGTCCGCGAGCGGGCTGACCACCACGCGCTCCGCGATCGCGCCGCCGGCTGCAAGGGGGCGTGGCTGCGGCGGCCCCTCCAGCGGTACAACTGGTGAGGGGCTGGATCGCGATCAGACCGATGACCGAGACCGAGCAGGTCGAAGGACGCTCGCCGCTCGAGGAGGGCGCCGCGCCGGCGGGGGAGCACGCAGCTCCGGGCGCAGGCCGGAGGTGGTTCGGCGAGCTGGACGTGCTCCGAGGAGCCGCGATCCTCGGGATGCTGGCGGTGAACTTCGCCTCGCCGGGTCTGCACGAGGCGGTGCCGCAGCTCGGGCACGCGCCGTGGCACGGCTTCACGTTCGCCGATTGGGTGTTCCCTGCCTTCCTCTTCGTCGTCGGCACCACCTTGGGGGTGGCTGGCAAGCCTCCGACTCCTCGCCGCATCGCCCGGCGGACGCTGCTCCTGTTCGCGATCGGCCTGCTCTTGAACGCCGTCCCCGCGTTCGACCTCGGGGAGTTGAGGGTCATGGGCGTGCTGCAGCGCATCGCCCTGGCGTACGCGGGCGCGGCGGTGGTGGTGCGGCTCGGCGGCCCGTGGGCGTGGGCGCTCTCGGGCGCCGCCCTGCTGCTGGCGCACTGGGCCGCGCTCCTGTTCGTGCCCCTCCCCGACGGGACCACCGGATCGCTTGAGCAGACCGAGGGTCTGGCGGCATGGGTCGACGCCGCGGTGCTCGGCGACGACCACTCCTACTTCGGCGCCTTCCCCGACCCCGAGGGGCTGCTGGGGACCATCCCGGCCGTCGGCACCGTGCTGCTCGGCGCGCTCGCTGGGCGGTCACTGCGCGCCGGGCGGGTGTGGTGGCTGGTCGCCGGTGGGGTGGTGGGGCTCGCGGCCGGCCTGGTCTGGAGCACCCAGCTGCCGCTCAACAAGCAGCTGTGGACCGGGTCCTACGTGCTCGTCACCGCGGGGATCTCGGCGCTCGTCCTGGTGGTGCTCCACCTGGTGGAGCGGGCGCGGGCCACTCACCTGGCCGTGCTGCCGGTCGGGGCGCTGGGCCGCAACGCGCTCACGGTGTACGTGGTCGCCGAGGTGCCTCGCCGGATCATGCGGGAGTCGGGGCCCGACGGGGTCTCGGCATGGGAGCGGCTGATCGCCTGGACCGCCGAGGCCGCGGGGGACCCGCTGCTCGGCGGGCTGCTGCTGATCGGCCTGGTGGTCGCGGTGTGCTGGGCGGTCGCGAGCCTGCTGGCCTGGCGGGGCGTCCGCTTGCGCGTCTGACACCCCGCCGCATCGTCAGCGCCCGTTGATGAACCGCTCCAGGCCGGCGGACTCCACCGTCGCGACGTCGGGGCGGCCGTCACCGTCCAGGTCCGCGACCGCAGGCTGCTCCGGGTCGTCGTGGCTGGGCAGGTCGAACGGCTCCTCGAGGCCGTCGTCCGCGCGTCCCGCGGCGATCAGCACCTCGTCGTCGAAGGTGGACGGGAACACCACGTCCGCGCGCGAAGCCCAACCGACGCCGCCGCGGGGTTGTCGCCCTGGCCACGCGCCGCGTGGCGCAACCGACACGCCACCGCGGCGTTTTCGCGCCACGCCCACTGGATGGTCGATCGTCTACCGCTGCGGTAGGTGATCGACCGGACGGCCGCCGGCGGGTCCCCGCCACTGCACCGGCAACGGGACGCCAGAGGGGTCGGGCGCTGGTGCGGCGGGCGGAGCGAACGACGCTCGGCGGTGTGCCCGGCGCAGCGACGCCAGCACCGCCGGGCCGGCCAGCACGATCGCCGCGGCGGTGGTGAGCGCCCGGCCGGTGTCCCAACCGAAGGTCGAGGTCGCCAGCGTGTAGAGCAGGAAGCGGTGGAGGTTGTCCGCCACCGGTGAGCCGGCGACGTACGAAAGCGCGGTGTCGGAGCCCAGGGTGAACGGCCAGAACGCCAGGTTGAGGAGCAGGCCGTAGAGGTAGGCGCTGACCGCGCCGAAGACGGCCAGCAGGGCGATCTCCCCGCGTCCGCGCAAGCGCCGCCGCGGCAGCAGTCCCGCCCCCATGCCGATCCAGGCGGCACCGAGCATCTGGAACGGCAGCCAGGGCCCGACGCCGCCGGTCAGCAACGCGGAGGTCAGCAGCGTAGTGCAGCCGAGCGTGAAGCCGAAGCCCGGCCCGAGCACACGGCCGGCCGGCACCAGCAGGAAGAACACGAGCTCGACCCCCGCCGTGCCCGCGCCGAGCGGCCGCAGGACCGCGCCGATGGCCGACAGCACCGCCAGCAGCGCCAGCGCCTTGGTGTCCATGCCGCCATCGGCCAGCTCGCACAGCACGATCGCGAGCACCAGCGGCAGGATCGCCGCGAACAGCCACGGCGCGTCGGTGGCGCGGCCGACCCCGTCGCCGGGGGTGATGAGCAGCGGCCAGCTGAACAGCGCCAGCCCCGCGAGGCAGCCGACGGCAAGCAGCAGCGCGCTGCGGCGCCGCAGTGGTACGGCCGGCCGCGGTCCTGGGATGGCGGTCACGGCGCCACCGCCGCGGGCGTCGCGAGGGCGGCTGCGACCTCGGCGACCGTCAGCCACCGGCCGGGGTGCAGGATGCGCGCCACCTGCGGGGCCAGGGTCGGGGAGGCGAGGGCGACCTCGCCGGTCGGCCCGTCGGCGACGACGTCACCGTCGGCCAGGACGACCACCCGCTGGCAGGCGACGGCGACGAACTCGACGTCGTGAGTGGCCACCAGCACGGCCCGCCCGTCGGCGGCGAGGCGCGCGAGCGTGGCCGCCAGCGCCTCCTTGGCCCGGTAGTCGAGCCCTCTGGTCGGCTCGTCGAGCAGCACCACCCCGGGGGCGGCGCACAGCTGCACCGCCAGGGCCAGCGCCAGACGCTGCCCCTCGGAGAGATCCC
The DNA here is from genome assembly GCA_019347785.1 of Actinomycetota bacterium. Taxonomy (GTDB): domain Bacteria; phylum Actinomycetota; class Nitriliruptoria; order Euzebyales; family Egibacteraceae; genus JAHWKQ01. The sequence goes on along the minus strand of JAHWKQ010000064.1, from coordinate 1,104 downwards.
TCGGGTGCGTGGCGGGGTCGACGTCACCGGCCCCCGCGGCAAGCAGCGCCGCGCAGGTGCCCGCGGGCGCGCCGGCGTCATCCTCGGCGCGGCCGCACTCGGCCGCCACGCTGTCCAGGTACAACAGGTCCCCGGGGGTCTGCGGCACGAGGGTGACGTGGCGGCGCGCCTGGGCGGGCGGCAGCGTCGCGACGTCGACGCCCGCGGCGGTGCGGACCGTGCCGCGGTGCGGGTCGCTGCCCTGCAGCGCCCACAGCAGCGTGGACTTGCCGGAGCCGTTGCGGCCCATCAGCGCGACCACCTCGCCGCGGCGCAGGTCCACGTCGACGCCGCGCAGCGCCACCTGCTCGCCGGAGGTGACGGTGAGGCCGCTGGCGCGCAGCAGCGGCTCGCCTGCTGCGGCCGTCGCCCGGGCGGGGGCGTGGTCCGCGAGCCGCTGGCGCAGACCCACCGCCGCGCGGCGGGCGTCGCGGATCGACAGTGGCAGCGGCCGCCAGCCCGCCAGCCGCCCCAGCTGCACGACGGGGGGCGCGAGCGCGGCGGCGGCCATCACCTCGGCGGGCGCGCCGCACTTGACGGTGCCGTCGCGGCGGACCTCCACGACCGCGTCGGCCAGCTGCACGATCCGCTCCAGGCGGTGCTCGGCGACCAGCGCGGTCACGCCGAGGTCGTGCACGACCCGAAGGATCGCCGCGAGCACCTCCTCGGCGGCACCGGGGTCCAGCGCCGAGGTCGGCTCGTCCAGCACCAGCACGGCCGGCCCCAGCGCGAGCACCGCCGCGATCGCGACGCGCTGCTGCTGCCCGCCGGAGAGGGTGTGCGGCGGCCGCCGGCGGAGGTCCACCAGGCCCAGCAGGTCCAGCACCTCCTCCACGCGCTGGCGCATCGTCGCCGCTGGGACCGCCAACTGCTCCATCCCGAAGGCGATCTCGGCCTCGACGGTCTCGGCGACGAAGCCGGCCTCTGGGTCCTGGCCCACGAAGCCGACCACGTCGGCGAGGTCGCGCGGCTGGTGGCGGGCGGTGTCCCGTCCCGCCACGCTCACCCTGCCGTGCAGCCGCCCACCCGTAAAGTGGGGGACCAGCCCGTTCACCGCACCGAGCA
>JAHWKQ010000063.1 GCA_019347785.1 Actinomycetota bacterium | reverse complement strand
ACCCGCGGTGGCCGTGCTGGGGTCCAACGACTGCTTCCAGCCGCAGCCGAAGAACCCGCTGGGCTACTTCCGCGGGCCGAACCCCCGCGTCGACGGGCCGCGCATGGACACGGGGCGTCTCGCCGAGGGGCTTGCCGCGACGGGCTGGCGGCTGGTGGACAACCGCCGCGGCCTGGTCGACACGGTCGCGGGGCCCCTGGACGTCGCGGGTCTGGGCGACCCGCACATCGGCCTGGACGACCCGGGCCGGGTCGACTGGGGGCGGCCGGAGCCGGGTGTGGCGCTGCGGCTCGGCGTCGTGCACGCTCCCTACCTGCGCGCCCTGGACGTGTTCGACCGCCATGGCTACGACCTCGTGCTCAGCGGGCACACGCACGGGGGACAGGTGCGTGTCCCGGGGGTGGGCGCGCTCGTGACGAACTGCGACCTGCCGCCCTCCCAGGCCCGCGGCCTGTCGCGGCACGGGGCGGACCTGTGGCTGCACGTGTCCGCCGGGCTGGGCACTTCGCTGTACGCCCCGGTGCGCCTGGCCTGCCGCCCGGAGGCGACGCTGGTCGACGTCGTCCCCGGGTTCCCGTCTCGTTGAGGGCCCGCCACGTCCGCGGTAGCCTCCGCCGCCTACGGGATGTAGCGCAGCTTGGTTAGCGCGCCACGTTCGGGACGTGGAGGTCCCGGGTTCAAATCCCGGCATCCCGACCACCCACCACGCGTCACGGGCGGCGCGCCCATGGGGGACAGCATGCAGCTCGCCGCCTTCCAGCAGCAGATGCGCCGTCTGTACGGCGAGCGCGACCGTGAGCGCGGCCTCGCACGGACGTTCGCGTGGTTCGCCGAGGAGTGCGGTGAGCTGTCGCGCGCGCTGTTCCGTGGCGGCTCCGCCGACCGTGAGCGCGAGTTCGCCGACGTGCTGGCGTGGCTCGCCTCGCTGGCCGACCAGTCCGGCGTCGACCTGGACGCCGCCGCCGAGCGCTACGCGCGCGGCTGCCCCCGGTGCGGCGCGTCGCCGTGCGCCTGCGGCCGATGACGCGGCTGCGGCCCCTGCGTCCGGACGAGGCCCCCGAGGCGGCCGCGCGGTGGGCGGCCTCCTTCGGCGGCGATCCCCGGGAGGCGGTCGAGGTCCACCAGCGGCGCATCGACGACGGCGAGCTGTACGGGCTGGAGACGGATGACGGCCCCGTCGTCGGGCACTGCCGGCTGACGGCCGTGGGACACTGGCTCGGCGGGCGTCTCGTGCCGACCCAGCACGTCGCCGCGGTCGCCGTGGCGCCCGAGCACCGCGGCCGGGGAGTGGCCCGCGCCATGATGCGCGCGGCGGTGGAGCTGGGCGCGCGAGGGGGAGCAGGACTCTCGCTGCTGTTCCCGGCGACCTCCCTGCTGTACCGCCGTTTGGGCTACGAGCACGCCGGGACGCTGTCGCGTCACCGGCTGGAGGCGCGTCACGCTCCTCTGGTCGGCCCGCCGCTGCGTCCCGCCCACGGCGAGGCCGACTGGGCGGCGGTGCGCGCGTGCCACGACGCGTTCGCCGCGACGCTGCACGGCCCCGCGGTGCGCCCCCCGGACCGCTGGGAGCAGCTGCGGGCGGCCGCCTACCACTTCGTGCTCGACCCCGAGGACGCAGCCGGGTGGATCGAGGCGTACCTGCTGTACGACCACGTCTCCGACCCCGACGACTGGCGCCACCAGCTGGCCGTCCGCGACTGGGCTTCGGTCACCCCGCGGGGGCTGCGCGCCATCGTCGGCATGGTGGGCCGTCACCGCTCCATGGTGACGGCCGCCACGTTCCCGGGCGTGTTCCCGGACCTGTGGACGACCTTCATCGACGAGCAGGACGTGCGCGAGGTCGGCGGGATGTGGTGGATGGCCCGCGGGCTGGACCTGCCGGCCGCCGTGGCCGGGCGCGGCTTCCCGGCGGGGCTGTCGGGCTCGGTGACCTTCTCGGTGGACGACCCCCTGCTCCCGGCCGCATCGGGCCCGTGGCGCCTGGAGGTCGACGCCGGCCACGGCCGGCTGTCGCCCGCGACGGGGGCGCGGGCGCGCCTGGACGCGCGGGCGGTGGGTCCGCTGTTCACCGGCTTCCGCTCCCCCCGGGCGCTGGCCCTGGCCGGGCTGGCCGCCGGCGACGCCGCGGCGCTGGACTGGCTCGGCGGCGCGTTCGCGTCACCCGCACCGGTGCTGCTGGACTTCTTCTGACCCGGTGACGCGGGGCCGCTACGCCGACAGCGCCCTGGGATCGACGAGGACCGGCTTGCGCTTCTCGATGCCGAACAGGTGGTCCAGGGAGGGCCGCCCGGGGCCCAGGAACAGGATCGCGAGGAAGCACGCGATCAGCGCGAGGTCGAGCTCGGCGCCGGGCAGGGGCGGGTTCTCCGTCGGGGTGATGAAGCCCACGTCCACCTTCACCAGGTAGATCGCGCCGACCAGGTTGAGCGTCAGCAGCAGGGCGGCGAGCCGCGTCAGGAACCCGACGATGAGGAACACGCCCCCGACCAGCTCCACCAGGGTGACCACCCAGCCCATGAGGACCGGCGCGGGGACGCCGAGCGACTCCAGGACGTCACCGAACGCCGCCGGCCCGCCGATCAGCTTCTGGTAGCCGTGCCAGGCCATGATGATGCCCGCGAGCAGCCGCAGGACCAGGGGGGCGGCACTGCCCAGGCGGGCGACGACCGGCAGCGACAGAGCGCTCATGACGTGTCTCCGTTGTCAACGACGTTCACGGCTGACAGTCCCTGTCAACCAACGTGGCTGTTGGGCACCGTAGAAGCTTCGCGGTCTCAATGAAAGGAACGCCACGCGACAGTGGCGTGTTCCCCCCGTGGCTCACACGACCAGCCGTCGCCGCATGAGGTTCACCGCGGGCGCGTACAGCAGCGCGGAGAAGCCGAGCAACCACAGGCCGTGTGACCCGGCGAGGGTGATCTCGCCGGTCAGGGCCAGGGCGCGGACGAGCTCGACGCCGTGGTGCAGCGGCGTGAACCAAGCGACGGGCTGGGCGGCCGCCGGCAGGCGGGAAATGGGAAAGAAGATGCCGCTGAACAGGAACAACGGCGTGACGAACAGCGTGAAGAAGTAGCTGAACAGGTCGATCTGGGGGATGAGGCTGGTGAAGATCAGGCCGATGAGGCCGAACGCCAGACCCGTCAGCAGCAGCCCGACCGGCGCGAGCACCGCCCAGGGGGAGTGCACGAAGCCCAGCACCCCCATGACGGCGAGGAACGCGGTGCCGTAGATGAAGGAGCGCGTGACGGCCCACGCCAGTTCCCCGACGGCCACGTCCTCGGGCTCCAGCGGCGTCGTGATGACCGCGTCGTACAGCTTGGCGAAGCGCAGCTTGACGAACACGTTGAACGTCGCCTCGAACACGGCGCCGTTCATCGCCGCCGCGGCGGCCAGGCCGGGTGCGATGAACTCGACGTACTCCACGCCCAGGATGCGGTCGCCGATGTACAGGCCCAGGCCGAGGCCGATCGACAGCAGGTACAGGATCGGCTCGAAGAAGTTCGGCAGCACATTCAGCTTCCACGACCTGCGGTAGAGGATGAGGTCGCGCTGCCACATGCGGCGCGCGCGCCGCGGCGACACCGAGGGCGGGCGCAGCAGCGCGAGCACACCGTCCTCCCCGCGCAGGCTGGCCGGCCGGGTCGACATCAGTCCACCAGGCTGCGCCCCGTCAGGCGCAGGAAGACGTCCTCCAGGGTGGCGTCACGCAGCAGCAGCGCCTGGTGGTTCAGCCCCGCCCCGCGGACCCTGGAGACGACCGACTCGCCGTCGTCGGTGTAGACGAGGACCCGGTCGGCGACGGCCTCCACCTCGCGGGCCAGCCCTGCGAGGAGCCGGGCGACGTCGCGCGCGTCGCCCTCCACGCCGTGCAGCTCGACGACCCGCGGCGCCACGTGCCCACGGATGAGCTCGCCGGGCGCCCCGGTGGCCACCACGCGTCCGGCCTCGAACACGACGAGCCGGTCACACAGCTGGGCGGCCTCCTCCATGTAGTGGGTCGTCAGCAGCAGGGTCTTGGCCGCCCGCTTGAGGCTGCGCAGGCGCTCCCACACGAGATGGCGCGCCTGGGGGTCCAGCCCGGTCGTCGGCTCGTCCAGCACCAGCAGCTCGGGGTCGTTGACCAGGGCGCGGGCGATGAGCAGCCGCCGCTGCATGCCGCCCGACAGCTCCTCCACCCGGCTGTCGGCCCGCCCGGTCAGCTGTCCGAACCCTAGGAGGGCGTCGGCGCGAGGGGCGGCCACGGCTCGGGGCACGTCGTGGTACGCGCTGAAGCTCAGCAGGTTCTCCCTGACCGTCAAGTCGGGATCGAGGGTTTCGCCCTGCGGGACCACGCCAAGGCGGCCCTTGAGCGCCCGGCGGTCCCCTCGGACGTCCATGCCGAGGACCTCGAGCACGCCGGCGGTGGGCGGGGACACGCAGGTGATCATCTTGATCGCCGTGGTCTTGCCGGCCCCGTTGGGCCCCAGCAGCCCGAAGCAGCCGCCGAGGGGGACATCCAGGTCGATGCCGTCCACGGCGGCGATGTCGCCGTAGTGCTTGTGCAGGCCGCGTGCCCGCACGGCCGGGGAGGCCCCGTGCGGGCCCGTGGCCTGCGGCGGCTCGTGTGGTCGCGTCGTCACGTCACCGGCCATCCGCACCAATCCGGCCGCCACCCGCTGCCCGAATCACCCCTCGTCATCCCGTGCCGGGTCTTCCCCAGGCCACCACGGGGTTCCGGCCTGCGATCACCGGGACCTCGTGCGTGGCGTCCCCCTACACCGCGCCGCGCCCCTCCAGGGCCTCGGCGATCTGGACGGTGTTCAAAGCGGCGCCCTTGCGCAGGTTGTCGCCGACGACGAAGAAGCTCAGCGCGCGAGGATCGTCCAGGTCGGTGCGGATGCGACCGACCGCCACGTCGTCGCGACCGGCCCACTCCAGCGGCGTCGGCAGCGGCTCGACGACCAGTCCCGGGAAGCCGCCCAGGAGGCGGACCGCGTCGGCCAGGTCGACCCGGCGGTGGAAGACCGCCCGCACCGCCACGGCGTGACCCACGGCGACCGGCACGCGCACGCACGTCGGCGCCACCGCCAGGTCGGGCAGGTCCAGGATCCGGCGGGACTCGTGGCGGAGCTTCAGCTCCTCGTCGGTGTAGCCGTCGTCTCCCACCGCCGTGCCGAGCATCGGCACGACGTTGAAGGCGAGCGTCGCCAGATGGACGCGGTGGTCCACCAGCTTGGCGGCCGCCGGCCCGTCGTGGCGCAGCAGCCCGGGCTCGGCCAGCAGGCCGGGCACCTGGCCGTACAGCTCGTCGATGCCCTTCTGCCCGGCCCCCCCGGCCGCCTGGTAGCTGGTGGCGACGAAACCGGTCAGGCCGTAGGCGTCGTGCAGCGCCTTGAGCGGCAGCATCGCGATCATCGTCGTGCAGTTCGGGTTCGCGACGATGCCCTTGGGGACGTGGTCCAGGGCGGAGGGGTTGACCTCGGTGACGACCAGCGGCACGTCGGGGTCCATGCGCCAGGCCGAGGAGTTGTCCACGACCACGGCGCCGGCGGCGACCGCGCGGGGCGCGTGCCGGGCGGAGACGCCCGCCCCGGCGCTGAACAGGGCGACGTCGACGCCGTCGAACAGTCCGTGGTCGGTCACGGCGCGCACCGTGACGTCCCGCCCGCGGAACCCCAGGGTCCGGCCCGCCGACCGCGGCGACGCGGCGAAGACGACCCGGTCGCAGGGAAAGTCGCGCTCCTCGAGCAGCGTGCGCAGGTCCTCGCCGACCGCCCCGGTCGCCCCGACGACGGCGACGGTCCTCACGAGGACCATCCCACCGACGTGCCGGTGGGCGTCCCCGGCGTGGCGAGCCCGAACCGGTCGTGCACCGCCCGCACGGCGGTCTCGACGGCCTCGCCACGGACCACCACGGAGATGCGGATGGTCGACGTGGAGATCATCTCGATGTTGACCCCCGCGTCGGCCAGGGCGGTGAACATCGCCGCGGCGACGCCCGGGTGGGTCTTCATGCCGGCGCCGACGAGGGACACCTTGGCGATCGCGTCGTCGAAGTCCAGGTCCTCGGCGCCGATGTCGACCAGCAGCCCGCGCAGCAGCTCGACGGCCCGGGGGCCGTCGTCCAGCGGCACGGTGAAGGAGATGTCGGTCGTGCCGGCCGCCGACACGTTCTGCACGATCATGTCGACGTTGATGGCGTTGTCGGCCAGCGCGCTGAACACGCGCGCGGCCACCCCCGGCTTGTCGGGGACGTTGCGCAGCACGAGCTTGCCCTCGCTGGTGTCGTGGGCGACGCCCGAGACCATCGCCTGCTCCATGTCCTCCTCCTGTCGCCGCACCCACGTGCCGTCACCGTAGGTGAACGAGCTGCGGACGTGCACGTCGACGCCGTGGTTGCGGGCGTACTCGACGCTGCGGACCTGCAGCACCTTCGCGCCGCACGCCGCCAGCTCCAGCATCTCCTCGTGGGAGACCTGGGTCAGCTTGCGCGCGTCCGGCGCGATGCGCGGGTCGGCCGTGTAGACGCCGTCGACGTCCGTGTGGATCTCGCACACCGGCGCGCCGAGGGCGCCGGCCAGCGCGACGGCCGTCGTGTCGCTGCCGCCGCGGCCCAGCGTGGTGACGTCCTTGGAGTCGCGGCTGACGCCCTGGAAGCCGGCGACGATGGCGACGTGACCCCCGTCGAGAGCGTCGCTGATGCGGCCGGGCGTGATGTCGATGATCCGGGCCTTGCCGTGGACGGTGTCCGTGATGATCCCCGCCTGGCTGCCGGTGAGGCTGCGGGCGCTGAGCCCCTCCTCGTGGATCGCCATAGCCAGCAGCGACATGGAGATGCGCTCGCCCGCGGTCAGCAGCATGTCCAGCTCGCGGCCGGGCGGGACGCCGGAGATCTCGTGAGCCTGCTGCATGAGCCGGTCGGTCATCCTGCCCATGGCCGACACCACCACCACGACGTCGTTGCCGGCGCGCTTGGCCTGCGCGACGCGGCCTGCGACACGGCGGATGCGGTCGGTGTCGGCGACCGACGATCCGCCGTACTTCTGGACGACGATCACCGTGGGCAGGGCTCCCCTGGGACAGAGACGGCAGCCGCAATCGTAGCCGGGCGGCTACAGCGTCCGGCGACCGGCGAAGGCCCGCCCGAGGGTCACCTCGTCGGCGTACTCGAGGTCCCCGCCCACGGGCAGCCCCGAGGCGATCCTGCTGACCGGCACCCCGATCGCCTTGAGCTGGCGGGCGAGGAAGCTCGCGGTCGCCTCGCCCTCGATGTTGGGATTGGTGGCCAGCACCACCTCCGTGATGTCCTCGGCGTCCAGCCGGGCGAGCAGCTCGCGGATGTGCAGCCGCTCGGGCCCGACACCGTCGATCGGCGAGATGGCCCCACCCAGCACGTGGTAGCGGCCCCGGAACTCTGCCGTCTTCTCGATGGCCTGCAGATCGCGTGGCTCCTCGACGACGCACAGCACGTGGGCGTCGCGCCGGGCGTCCCGGCAGATACGGCACTCCTCCCGCTCGCTGACGTTGAAGCAGCGCCGGCAGAAGCGCACCCGTTCCTTGGCCTCCAGGATCGCCCGGGCCAGACGGCGGGCGTCCTCGGGCTCGGCGCTGAGCAGATGGAAGGCCAGGCGCTGCGCGCTCTTGGGCCCCACCCCCGGGAGCCGCCCGAGCTCGGTGATGAGGTCCTGGACGGGTCCCTCGTACAAGCTCAGGTCATCCCGGGCGGCAGCCCCAGCGCGCCGGTCAGCGCCCCGAGCTTCTCCTGCTTGAGGGCCTCGGCGCGCCCGAGCGCGTCGTTGACGGCGGCGGTGACCATGTCCTGCAGCATCTCGACGTCGTCGGGGTCGACCGCCTCCGGGGCGATCGTCACAGAGCGGACGGCGCCGTCGCCGCTGACCACGACGGTGACCATGCCGCCGCCCGCCGAGCCCGAGACGTCGGTGCCGGCGAGCTCCTCCTGGGCCTCTCCGAGCTTCGCCTGCAACGCCTGGGCCTGCTGCAGCATCTGCCCCATGTCGCTCATGTCCGCCTCTCCGGCTCCGGCGGGGCGTCGTCCCTCACCGCCCTCAGCCTACCGGCGCGTCGCCTGGTCGCGGGTCAGCCGGTGGTCGAGTCGTTCACCACGGTGGCGCCCAGGTCGCGCGTCAGAGCATGGATCGCCTGGTCGTGGGCGGTCGCCTCGTCCGGCAGGTCCCCGGCCGCCTCGGCCGCCTCGGTCTCCAGCACCGCCTCCACCTCGTGCGCCGCGGGCTCGTTGGAGGCCTCGGCGACCGGTGGGGGCGGCCCTTCGCCGTCGACCACCCGGCAGCGCACGTCCAGCGCCTCGCCGAGCACCTCCCCGAAGACGTCGCGCAGGACCTTCCGGGACGCCTCGCTGCCGCAGTGGTCGGCGTGGAAGCCGTACCCGGGGCGGAACTCGAGCGTCAGGGTGCCCTCGTCCAGGGAGACGGGCCGGGCCTCGCCGATGAAGGCGTGCAACCGGCGCGTGCGCCGCTTCGTGGCCTCCAGCACCGCCGGCCAGCTCTGGTGGACCAGATCCAGATCGACCGCCGCCGCCTGCCCCCCCACCGCGGAGTGTGTCGACTGGCTATCGCCTTCCGGAAGTGAGTCGACACGCTCCTGGGGGGAGGGGGGCGTGGGGGAACCCTCGCTGACCGTGGCGGGTTCGACGCCGGTGCGCCGTTCGAGGCGGTCCAGGCGCGCGCCGAGCGCGGCTGGGTCCCCGGCCGACTCGGGCAGCGCCGCCTTGACGAGCGCGAGCTCCAACGGCAGGCGCGTGTTGCCCCGGCGCATCGCCGTCTGGGCCTCGGCGAGCAGGTCCATCGCCCTGACCAGCTCCAGGCGGCCGAGGCGCCCGGCCTGCGAGCGGAGACGGGTCAGCCGCTCCGGCGTGGCCGCGACGAGGTCGGCGTCGGGAGCGGTCTTCAACAGCAGCAGGGCGCGGAGGTGCTCGACCGTCGCCTGGGCGAACCGGCGAGGGTCGTGCCCCGCGTCGGCCAGCCGCTGCACGAGGACGCACAGGGCCGCGGCGTCGCCCGCCGCGATGGCCTCGGCCGCCTCGGCCATCAGCTCCTCGGGCACCGCCCCCAGCACCTCCGCGACGGCCGCCGGCGTGACCCGGGGACCGGAGAAGGCCACCACCTGGTCGAGCACGCTCAGGGCGTCGCGGACGCTGCCGTCGGCGCCCCCCACCACGAGGTCGGCGGCCCCGGCCTCCAGCTCCAGCCCCTCGCGCTCGGCTACGCCGGCGAGGTGAGCGATGAGCACCGGGCCGGAGACCCGCCTGAAGTCGAACCGCTGGGTGCGCGACAGGATCGTCTCGAGCACCTTGTGCGGCTCGGTGGTGGCGAACACGAACACGACGTGGCCGGGTGGCTCCTCCACCGTCTTGAGGAAGGCGTTCCAGCCCGCCGTGGACAGCATGTGGCACTCGTCGACGACGTAGACCTTCGTCCGCGCCCCGGCGGGCGCGAAGGCCACGCGGTCGCGCAGGTCACGCACGTCATCGACCCCGCCGTGGCTGGCCGCATCGATCTCGATGACGTCGACGTTGGACCCCTCGGTGACCGACCGGCACTGCCCGCACTCGTTGCAGGGCGTCGCGGTCGGGCCCTGCTCGCAGTTGAGCGCCTTTGCCAGGATGCGCGCCGCGGACGTCTTGCCGGTGCCCCTCGGTCCGGTGAACAGGTACGCGTGGTGCGGACGCCCCTCGGCCACGGCGTGCGCCAACGTCGTGGTGACGTGCTCCTGGCCGATCACCTCGGCGAACGTCTGCGGCCGGTACTTGCGGTACAGGGAGACGGAGGCCACGGGACACCTGTGCGATCAGCGGGGAGGACGTCGCCCGTGGTCACCACCGGACGGGCGGACCGGCGCGGCGGACCGCGGCACCCGCCGCGGGCCGCTTATGGCTGCTGCCTTCCGGCCCTGACCAGGTTCACGGTGCGGCGTCGCACGGGACCTCACCGGCCACCCGCCCGGTGCTGACCACGGCCACGGGTCATCCCGCGCGCGGTCGGCGGAAGCGTCATCCTAGCAGCCGGCCGGCCGTCTCCCGAAGGCGCAGCTCGCGGATGGCCCGCCCGAGCGTGCCCACCCCCACGACGCGCACGGCGCCGTCGGCCGGCAGCGCCGCGACCGCCTCGTCCTCCTGCGCGGCGGGGACGACGAAGACGTCGGCGCCCGCTCGGCTGGCGACGAGTGCCTTCTGCTGCACGCCGCCGACGGGCCCGACCTGTCCGCCGATGTCCAGTGTCCCGGTGGCGGCCACGCGGCGCCCCGCGGCCAGGTCGACGTCCCGCTCGGCCTTGTCGTACACGGTGAGGGCGATCCCGAGGCCGCCGCTGGGACCCCCGACCTGACCGGGCTCGACCCGCACCGGAACGGGCAGGTCGATGTCGGCGCGGTGGGCCCGCACGGTGACCCCCAGCACG
>JAHWKQ010000253.1 GCA_019347785.1 Actinomycetota bacterium | reverse complement strand
CGCGTGGGTCCCCTTCGAGCTGGTCGAGCGCGTTCTTCGGATCACCGAGCCGGAGAAAGAGGATCGAGCCGAGGCGGTGCTTGAGGGTCGTCGTGTCCGCTCCGCCGGCGAGCTCGATGCGCCGCCGCAGGAGCGCTGCGAGCTCCTGCCACCGCTCGGCCGTTTGATACAGCTTGTCGAGGGCGAGGATCGCCTGCTGGTGACCGGGCTCGATCTGCAGGATCCGCTCGTAGTAGTGGATCGCCTTGTCGGCATCGCCCGTGATCTCCTCGGCGACGAGCGCGACCTCGTTGAGGAGATCGGACCGGCGCGCGCCGTCGTCGGTCGCGGCGATCATCCGCTCGTAGAGGGCGTTGCCGTAGGCGTCCTTGAGATCGGCGGCGTGCTCCGGCCGGTTGATCCACGCCATCACTCCCGGCATGTCCGCCTCGGGGTGGAACTGCGTCCCCACCACGCCGGGCGCGAAGCGGAAGCCGAGCAGCCCCGGCCCCTTGTCGACCTCGCCGCCAGGGCGGCTTTCCACCGACCACAGCTCACCGCCGAGCTCCCGCAGCTTGCGTTCGTCCAGGCCCTCGGCCTGCCAGCGGCGGTGCTCCCAGACGAACAAGCGGTCGTGGAAGGGGGCGAACACCGACGAGCGGCGCCCCGCGGGGCCACTGTTCGACGCGACGTTCGCCGGGGCCGTGGTCGCCGCCGGCGGCGGGCTGGCCGCCGGCGACCTCGTGCTCCCGCCTGCCTGGCCGGCGCACGGGTGGCTCGTGCTGCTCGCGCTGACCGCCCAGGTGCTGGCCTGGCTGCTCCTCTCGGTGTCGTTGCCCCGCCTGCCGGCGGTGGTCACGTCGCTGCTGTTGCTGCTGCAGCCCGTCGGCGCCGTCCTGCTGGGCGCCGTGCTGCTGGGCGAGGCGCCCTCGCCGGCGCAGCTGGCGGGGGTCGTCGTCGTCGTGGCGGGCATCGCCTGGGCCACCCTGCCCGTCGACTGAATACAGACGTCGGTATGCCGACGCCAGGCTTCAGTCGACGGGCAGGGGAGGTTAGTGGCGGAAGTGGCGGCGTCCGGTGAGCGCCATGGGCACTCCCCGCTCGTCGCACGCCGCCACGACCTCGTCGTCGCGGACGCTGCCGCCGGGCTGCACGAGCGCCGCCACGCCCGCGTCCAGGGCGGCGTCGGGCCCGTCGCGGAACGGGAAGAACGCGTCGCTGGCCAGCACCGCGCCCGCGCTGCGCTCGCCCGACTTGTCCACGGCCAGGCGCACGCTGTCGACCCGGGACATCTGCCCGGCTCCCACCCCCACGACGGCCCGGCCCCGGGCCAGGACGATGGCATTGGACTTCGCGTGCCTGCACGCGCGCCAGGCGAAGACCAACTCGTCGAGCAGCCGGTCGTCGGGGCGCGCGCGGGTGGGGAACGTCCATGCGGCCGCGTCCTCGCCGGCCGCGTCGGGCTCCTGCACCAGCAGGCCCCCGGCCACGCTGCGCACGACGCGCGCGCCCGGCGGCGGGTCGGGGTGCTCCAGGCGCAGGACCCGCAGGGCGGGCCTGGCCCGCAGGACCGCCAGCGCGGCGTCGTCGAAGCCCGGGGCCACGACCACCTCGGTGAACACCCGAACGATCTGCTCGGCGGTGGCCCCGTCCACGGTGCGGTTGGCCGCCACGATGCCGCCGTAGGCGCTGACCGGGTCGCCGGCCAGCGCGCACGGGTAGGCCTCGGCCAGCGAGGCGGCCACGGCGACGCCCGCCGGGTTGGTGTGCTTGACGATGGCCACGCACGGGTCGGAGAACTCCCGCGTCACCGCCCACGCGGCGTCGGCGTCCAGCAGGTTGTTGTAGGACAGCGCCTTGCCGGCGAGCTGCCGCGCCGACGCCAGGCCCCACGGCCGGGCGGCCTCGGCGTACCAGGCGGCGCCCTGGTGCGGGTTCTCGCCGTACCGCAGGTCCCGGGCCTTGGTGTACAGCGGCCCGTACTGCGCCGGGAACGGCTCGGCGCCGGCGAGCCAGGCGGCGATCGCCGCGTCGTAGTTGGCGGTCAGGGAGAACGCCTTGGCCGCCAGGGCCCGCCGGGTCGCCGCGGTCACGCCCCCGAACTCGTCCAGCTCCGCCAGCAGCCCGGGATAGTCGCGGGGCTCGACGACCACGGCGACGCCGTCGGCGTTCTTGGCCGCGGCCCGGATCATCGCCGACCCGCCCACGTCGATCATCTCCACCACCTGCCCGGGCTCGGCCCCGGCGTCCGCGGCGGCCTCCCGGAACGGGTACAGGTTGCACACGACCAGGTCGATGGGCGCGAAGCCGTGCTCGGACAGCGCCGCGACGTGGGGCGCCTTGGAACGGTCGGCCAGCAGCCCGGCGTGCACGGCCGGGTGCAGCGTCTTGACCCGCCCGTCGAGGATCTCGGGGAAGCCGGTGATCTCCGTGACGGTGGTCACCCCGACGCCCGCCTCACGCAGGTGCCGCGCCGTCGAGCCGGTCGACACCAGCGTGGCGCCGTGGGCCGACAGCCCGCCGGCCAGCTCGGCCAGCCCCGTCTTG
>JAHWKQ010000062.1 GCA_019347785.1 Actinomycetota bacterium | reverse complement strand
GAGGACGGCTGGACCCGCGAGCTGGCCAGCGGCGGCATGGACCTCGAAGACCTGCTGGCGGTCGCCGCGGACCTCGTGCCGGCATGAGGCCCGGGGCACGCGGGCTGCTGCTGGCCGCCGCCGTCGCCGGCGTCCTCGTCGGCGCGCTGCTCAGCCTGCCGACCACGCCGCCCCCTGCGGTCGAGGCCGCCTCCAGCACCCCCAGCCCCACGCAGCCCCCGGCGGCCGACGCCTCCTCCAGCACCCTCAGCCCCACGCCCTTCGACGACCCCACCCCGCACACCCCGGCTGCCACCCCGCCGGCGGCCGCCCCGCCCACGCAGACGCCGGACGTGCCAGCGCGCACCCTGCTGGTGTGGACCGCCGGCGGGCTCCCGCCCGGCCTGCCGGCGGCGGTCGAGGCGCTGGCCGGCGTGACGGCGGTGTCGGTGATCCAGGGGGGCGAGGGCCGCCTGATCCGCTCGGCGCGTGCCGACGGGAGCGCGGTGGACGCCCCGTCCGCAGGCTGGTTCATCCCGCTGGACGTCCTCGCCGTGCACCCCGACGCAGCCGAGGCCTTCATCAGCGGCCCTGACCGGGCGGTGATCGCCGCGCTGCGGCCCGGTGACGCGCTGCTGGGCCGTACCAGCGCGGCGTTGCGGCGCGTGGGCGTGGGCGGGCGTCTCGAGTTCGACCGCGGCGCCGTCACCGTCGCAGGGATCGTCGACGACCTGTCGGTGGCGGGAGCGGAAGCGGTCGTCCACGCCGACGACGCCCACCGCCTGGGCGTCGAGACACGCCGCGCCCTGCTGGTCGCCTACCGCGGCGGCCGCGAGGACGTGCAGCGGCGCATCGCCGCGCTGGACACCCTGCAGCACCGGCCCGTGCGGTTCCGCAGCCCCGCGGAGACGACCTGGCTCAGGCACGGTGACGCCGTGCTCCCGCAGGCGCTGATCAAGGCGGCCTTCGGCGAGTTCGCGGTACGCGGCCGCGGCGGACGCTCCCTGGAGGTGGCGCCCGAGTGGGAGCGCGAGGCGATCACCCGAGAAAGCGTCCCGGTGCTCGGCACGGTGCGCTGCCACCACCGCGTCATCCCCGCGCTGGCGGCCGCGCTCGGTGAGTTGGAGCGCGCCAACCTCGCTCACCTCGTCGACCCCGCCGACTTCGCCGGCTGCTACTCACCGCGCCGCATCGCCGCCGGCGCGCCGCCGTCGCGGCACGCGTGGGGGATCGCCGTCGATCTGAACGTGGACGGCAACCCGCGCGGCTCCTTCTCCACGCAAGACCCCCGGCTGGTCGCGGTGATGCGGGACGCCGGGTTCGGGTGGGGCGGCAGCTGGCTCGTGCCCGACCCCGCCCACTACGAGGTGACCGACCCTGCACGGTTGGGGCTTCGCTGAGCCGGTCCGGCGGGGGTCTGCTCCGGTCCCCGCGGGGCAACTCGAGCCTGCCCGCGGGGAAACTCGTGGATGTCTCCCGCAAGCAGCTTGCAAGAGTGGAGCACATGACGCTGCGGCAATGGGAACGAGCCACGTGACTGCTTGCAGATGAGCGCATTGGCCCTGTCGCAGCATGCGATTTCCCGCATTCGCGCGCACAGCGCACGCCAGCGGTGGGGCGGTCGCCGCACAGACGAGGGCGCCAGGGCACCGGTCGACACTGCGCCGGGGTCGTAGCCGCAGTTCGCGACGGAACGAGGGGGTCACGCGGGGCGCATCGGGCAGGCTGGGAGTCGACGTCACCCGAGAGGACACGCCATGGCCCACCCGCACGGCATCCACCACATCACCGCGATCGCCAGCGACCCCCAGCAGAACGTCGAGTTCTACCTGCGCACCATGGGGTTGCGGCTGGTCAAGACCACCGTGAACTTCGACGCCCCCGACACCTACCACCTCTACTACGGCAACCGGTCGGGCGACCCGGGCACGATCATCACGTTCTTCCCGTGGCCCGGCACGCCCAGGGGACGGCAGGGGACCGGCCAGGCCACCACGATCGCCTTCTCCGTGCCCGAGGGCTCGCTGGGCTGGTGGGCCGAGCACCTGCGCGGCCAAGGCATCGCCGTCGACGGTCCCCGGTTCCGGCTCGACGGCGAGGCGCTGAGCTTCCGCGACCCCGACGGGCTGATCCTCGAGCTCATCGCACACGAGGGCCCTGGTGCCGGCCCGCCGTGGGAGGAGGGGCCGGTGCCCGAGCAGCACGGCATCCGAGGATTCCACTCAGTGACCTTCACCGAGGCCGACTCCGACCCCACCGAGGAGACGTTCGGCACCCACCTCGGCTTCACGCGCCGCGACGAGGGCGACGACCGCGTGCGCTACGAGGCTGGCGCCGGGGGTGCCGGCACGATCGTCGACATCCTGCGGCGGCCCGGCGACCCGCGGGGGCTGGTCGCTGCTGGGACGGTGCACCACGTCGCCTGGCGCGCGCCCGATGAGGACACCGAGGCCGGCTGGCGTGACGAGCTGGTCGGTACCGGCTACGGCGTCACCGAGATCATCGACCGCCAGTACTTCAAGTCCATCTACTTCCGCGAGCCGGGCGGGGTGCTGTTGGAGATCGCCACCGACCCGCCCGGCTTCACCCGCGACGAGCCGCTCCTCGAGCTCGGTCGGGAGCTCAAGCTGCCGCCCTGGCTGGAGCCCAACCGCGAGCAGATCAGCGCTGCGCTGCCGGAGCTGAAGATCCCGACGATCAACTGGCCCGACGCGAGTGGTTGACCACCACCACGTGCTCGTCGAGGGCCGCGGCCGGGTTCCGGGCGTGGGCGGAGAGGTCGCCAGCCCGCTGACGCTGCTGCTGCTGCACGGCACCGGCGGCGACGAGCGCCAACTGCTCGACCTGGGCCGCGTCCTGGCGCCCGACGCGACGCTGCTGGGGGTCCGCGGCAACGCGCCCGAGGGGGGCACCAACCGCTGGTTCGCGCGCATCCCCGCCCCCGGGACCGCCTACGGGTTCCGACTCGACACGGCCGACCTGGCGCGCCGCGCCGACGACCTCGCGGAGTTCGTGCGCGACCGCGTCGCCGATCCCTCGGCGGTCGTCGCGGTCGGCTTCTCCAACGGCGCGAACATCCTCGCCGCGGTGATGCTGCGCCACCCCGACGTGCTGCGCGCCGGCATCCTCGCCGCGCCCATGCCGGGCGTGGAGGCGGCAGGCCCCCTGGCCAGCAGCGCTGTGCTGCTCATCGGCGGGCGCCACGACCCGATCGCCACGCCGGAGGAGGTCGAGGCGCTCGCCGCACAGCTGACCGACGCCGGCGCGGCCGTGGAGGTCGCCTGGCACGAAGGCGGCCACGACCTGCCACCGCACGCGGTCGAGGCGGCGGTCGCGTGGCTCACCAAGTGGCGCGCGGCAGTGGGTCTCGAGGCGGGACCGCCACTGCCGTGATGCAGTATCATCAGATGCATGCGCACCACGCTGACGATCGCGGACGACGTGCTGGCCGCGGTCAAGGAGCTGGCCAGGCGGCAGGGACGCACCGCTGGCGAGGTGCTGTCCGACCTCGCGCGCCAGGCGCTGACCGGCACCACCGCGGCAGCTGACGCCGGTCCGGACCTCCATGGCTTCAGGCCGTTCCCGCGGCGCGGACGGGCGGTCTCCAACGAGCTGATCGACCGGCTGCGCGAGGACGAGGGCGTGTGAGGGCGCTCCTCGACGTCAACGTCCTACTCGCCCTCCTGGACGCCGACCACGTCGATCACCGCCGCGCCCGCGCGTTCCTGAGCGACCACATCGGCGCCGGCTGGGCCTCATGCCCGCTCACCGAGAACGGCTTCGTCCGCATCATCAGCCAGCCGCGCTATACCAGCCCGGTCCCGACGGCGGTGGCGGTCGAGCGGCTCGCCGAGGCAACACGAGGTGGCCCCCACGAGTTCTGGCCCGACGACTTGAGCCTGCTCGACCCGGTGGTCGTGGACCGCTCGCGGCTGCTGGGCCCACGCCAGCTCACCGACGCCTACCTCCTGGCCCTCGCCGTCGCTCATGGGGGCCGGTTGGCGACGTTCGACCTGGCGGTCGCCCTCGACGCCGTGCCAGGGGCGACCGAGGCCCATCTCCTCCGCATCTCCGGGTAGCCACGCCAGCAGCCAACCTCAGGAGTCCGCCGCCACCGGCTGCAGGACGGGGGCGACGCCCGCGAACGGCCCCGGCGCCACCTGGGCGGCCGCGTCGAGCGTCGCCCGGCACACCGCTGCCTCGCCGCCCAGCGAGACGACCTGGTCGGCGTGGAGGGCCCGCACCGCCTCGGCGGTCGCGGGCGGCAACCCGCTGCAGGAGGGGACGAGGAGGATCGGCCCGTCGGTCAGCACGCCACCCGCGACCGAGTCCGCGAAGACGTCGCTGCGCGCCAGGTGGACCCGCCCGCTGCCGCCGGGGAAGGCGTGGAGGGCGATCGCCGCGGCGGTGCCGAAGCGGTCGCCGCCGGCCAGCCGGTACGCGCGGCCGGGGCGGGGCGCGTGGGCCAGCAGCAACTCGTCGCACACCACCGCAGGGCCGCCCAGCCCTACGACCCGCTCGGGCACCAGCCGCAGCACGGCGGCGGCGATCGCCTCGGGCAGCTCGGCGGGGCACGCCTCGGGTAGCAGCAGCACCGGGCCCTGCGTCAGCACGCCGCCCGCGACCGCGTCGGCCAGCACCGCCCCGGTGGCCAGGTACACCTCGGAGGCGCCGCCAGCGAAGGCCTCCTCGGCGATCGCCGCGGAGGTGGCGACGCGGTCCGGGCCCGCCAGGCGGCCGCTGCTCAGCCCCGTGGCGGCGAGCGTCGCGTCGCACACCGCCGCCTGCCCGCCCAGCACGACGACCCGGTCGGCGCCCAACCGCTCCAGCTCGGCGGCCACCACGTCGGGCACGCCGTCGCAGGACGGCACCAGCAGGACCGGCCCGTCGGTCAGCGCTCCACCGCTGACCGCGTCGGCGAGCACGTCGGCCCGGGCCAGGTAGGCCACCTGCGCGCCGCCCGGAAACGCCCGCCGGCTGATCGCCACGGCCGTGTCGATGCGGCCGGGCCCCGCGAGCCGTGCGCTGGCCGGCTCGTCGACCACGCGGTCGACGACCAGCGGGGCGTCGGAATCCTCAGGGTCCAGCTCGTACACGCTGGTGGCCGCCAGCGTCACGGGCGCGTCCTGCGGCGCCAGGCAGTGGTCGCTGGGCAGCACGACCGCGTAGCCGGCCTCCTGGAGAGCCGGCTCGCCGTCGCAGCGCACCGCCCCGTCGGCGTCGACGCTGGAGGCGGTCAGCTCGCCGCCGGATCCGACCCCTAGGACCACGCGCATGAATCCGGTGTCCCACACGATCGCGGTGACCGGGTCGTGCCAGCCGGGGTCAGCGAGCGGATCGACCGGCTCGGCGACACGCGCGGTGAGCCTCAGGCCGTGCAGGCACACCTCGAGCAGGTCCGTCGAGGCCGCGCCGGCGAGGTCGGGGAAGCGGTAGACCTCCGGCGAGTCGGGGTTCACCTCGGCCCGCTGGTCGCCGGGCCGGTCGGTGACGCACTGCGCTCGCGGGTCCTGCGCGAGCGCCAGGCCACCGGCTACGAGCCCCGCCACCGCAGCCCCTCCGGCGAGCAGGGCCAGCGCGCGCCTCACGACGCACCACCGAGGTCGAGCAGGCGGCTGTGACGGTCGGCCCGGTCGCGGTCGCGGGACGGCGGCGGTGCGAACTCCGGGCCGGCGTCGTCGGGACGCGGGTCGGTCGAGAGCCAGATCGGGTTGGTGAACGCCTCCATGTCGCTGCGGGAACCCGTCGGCGTGCCGGGGTCGAGCACCGGTTCGCCCCGCAGCTCGGCTCGCACGTACCCGCCGCCGAGCGGCACCGGCACGGTCAGGACGACGCGCTGCTCGTCGGCGGTGATCGGCGTGACCAGCGCCGGCTCGCCGTCCACCAGCAGCACCAGGTCGAGCACCCTGTGGTCGCGCAGCAGCGGCCCCCGGCGCACCAGGGCGCTGACCTCCACGGTCGCGCCTGGGCCGGCGTAGATCGTCCCGCCCACGAACGTCGCCTGCTCGTCGGGGCCGCTCGCCTCGAGGTAGAGCTCGCCGCCGTTCGGCGCCCTGGTCATGAACGCCCGCCCGGCCTTGAGCGCCGCGACGACGGCGGGGACGCTGAGCTCCTCGGCCCACAGCACGGTGGTCGGCCCGCCGGCGATGAATGGCTGGAGGTCGTTCTGGACGCCGTGGAGGTCCGAGCCGCCGTTGGCGGTGATCCTCCTGCCCTGTCGGAGGAGGCGGTCCCAGAAGTCGAGGGCCTCCTCGTCGTCTGGTTGGAAGTCGCCCGTCCAGATCTCGATGCCGTCGGGCAGCGCGGCCGGGTCGAGGGCAGCGTCGGCGAAGAACGTCCACGGCAGGCCCACGCCAGGCGCGAACGGGTGCGCGGCGGCCGCGTACGCGCCGAGCTCGCGGACCGTGGCGAGGAACTCGGTGATCCGCGCCTCGTGCTCGAACAGCGGCATGCCCTGGGGTCGCTGGCGCCAGTCCAGCCACTCGCCGGGATCCAGGCCGGTGACGGTGGCGTGGCCGTGGAACCAGTTGGTCATCTCCTCGCCCCCGATGAGCAGGACGCCGGGGCCGGCGTCGTCCACCAGCGCCTGGTTCTGGCTCACGACGTTGTGGTCGGTGAGGGCGGCGAAATCCAACCCCACCCTGCGGCACTCCTCGCCCCACTGTGGCGGCGTCATCGCGGTCGCCGAGCTCCACGCGTCGCTGGACTCCGGCGTGTGGCAGTGCAGGTCGCCGCGGTACCAGCCAGCTTCGGCGCGGACGACACCCGGCGTCTGCGTGGCGGGCGCCGGCGGTCCGGGTGGCCCGTAGGTGAGGGTGATCTCGACGGTGATCTCGGGGGTCGGGTTGCCGGCGCCGGGCTGGAAGAGCGGCACGACCACGGTCCACTCGCCCGGCGTGATCGGCCCCGGCAGGAACGACCGCGACGCGGATGCCGACGTGACGGTGAAGTGGGCGAGCTCGCCGCCGTACACCCCACGGAAGCCCGGCGACTGGTAGCCCGGGCCGGCGGCGTCGAACAGCCCGAGCCCGGTCGAGTAGCCGCCGGCGTCGACGGTGCGCCCGTCGATGCGGTTCACGCCAGCAGGCACGGTGAACGGCAGGTACAGGTAACGCCCTGGCCCGGGCGCGGTACCGGTCAGGGTGATCGTCTCGCGGCGGACCTGCGCGCGCGGCAGCCCGGGCAGCAACCCCGTGCCCAGCCCGACGGTGAGGGCCGACGCGGCCTTGAGCAGGGTCCGGCGGTCCATGGTCGCGCCATTCTGCCGCGTCAGCCGCCCTCGCCGGGCGCGACGGGGTAGGCCCACCCGTTGGGCAGGCAGCCGCCGAGCCCCTTGGTCTGCTGCATCATCACGGGCGCCAGCGCGCCGGCCGCCGGGCAGCCCACGTGGCGGTAGCCCAGTGCGTGGCCGGACTCGTGGTTCACGAGGTAGGCCCGGTATACCCGCAGGTCGGGGTGGAACGCCGTGCCCTGCAGCCAGCGGTCGAGGTTGAGCAGCGCGCGCCGGCCGTCCCAGCACGACAGCGTCCCACCGGTGCCAAGCCCCACCGCGGAGCAGTAGCGGTCCACGGTCGCCGGTGTGGCGAGCACGACACGGAAGTCCGCCGCGGCCGGGTCGGCGACACGCTGCAGGCTGCGTTCGCCGGCGCCGGTCCAGCCTCTGGGGTCCAGCAGCAGGCCGGTCGCGGTGAGGCCGAACAGGGTCGGGTCGACGCCGGTGGCAGGCTCGACCTCGACGGTGAAGGTCGAGAGCGGGCCGCTGCCGACGACGGCGCTGGCCGCGGCGAGGACCTGGAACCCGCCGGGTGCGGTGCCGACCGGCGGCAGCGTGACCCTCTCCTCGGCGGCGACGTGTCGGCCGGCCCCGTGCGAGGCCACCACCGCGGTGACGGCGAGCGCCGTCGGCGACCCACGCGGCGCCGCGGGCGGCAGCTCGGTCGCCGTCCAGCGGACGTCGGTGCCCTGCACGTGCGTGGTGCCCGGCACCTCGCGGCCCGCCAGGGTCACGTGGACCGAGGCCGCGTCGACGGGCCGGTCCGCGGTGAGCAGGACCTCGAGGTCCCCCTCCACCTGGCTGGTGACCTGGGGCGCCTGGAGACCACTGACGGCTTCGCGGTGCCAGGTGGCGACCCGGTCGGCGCCGATCGCAGCCGGTCCTCCGACGACGATCAGCTCCGAGCGGCCGTGGACGGCGCGGGTGTCCTCGGGGGTCACGATCGGCACGCCCAGCGACGCGGCGGTCAGCGCATCTGCGGGGTCGGCGATCGCCACGGCGGGGGAGGGCACGGCGTTGGCCGCGGCGACGGCGTCGGCGTGGGACTCCGCCACCTGGTCGACCGCCGACGTGGCGATCGCCGTCACCGGCGTCTCCGGATGGTCGTCGAGCCACTCGGCGGTGGCGCCCGGGAGGGTCGCCGGCTCGGCCAGCAGCAGCGGCCAGCCCCGGGCACTGGCCAGACCGGCGGCCGACTGGCCGGTCGCCGCGGCGGTGACCACGACGCCGCCGGTGCCCCCGGCCTCGCGGACCGCGTGCGCGACGGCTGCCGCGGTGGCGAAGCGGTCGCGGCCCGCGTGGCGGACGACCTCGTGGCCGGCGTCCCGCAGGTCGTCCAGGACCTCGTCCGCCACCGCCGCTTCCCCGCCGACGACGTGCACCGTCGCCCCGTCCGGGAGGGCGTCGGCGGTCGCCGGCGGCAGCCGCTGCGAGTCCACCAGCAGCAGCGGCGCGTCGAGCACCACGGCCAGCGGAGCCGCGGTGAGCGCGTCGACGCCGACGTCCGAGCGCGCCACCACCACAGCGTCGGGGCGTGCGAGCAGGCCACGGGCGCCGCTGACGGCCACCGCCGTGGCGTAGCGGTCGGCGCCCGCCACCCGCTGGACCGCCAGGCCGCTGGCGACGAGGTGCCAGCTCCGTTCCCCCTCACCAGTGACCGCCCGGATCGTGTGCGCACCGGGATCGAGGTCGACCGTGCTGGTCCAGCGGCCGGCCGAGTCATGGCCGGTGGCGACGGGCGCGCCATCCACCTCGAGCTGGACCGGGCCGGCGCCATGCACGGCCACCGGGGTGAGCCCGGACTCGACGACCGCACCTGGCGGAGGAGTCGGGTCGGCCAGCGGCCCCGCCTGGCCGACCGCCTGGCCGGCGGCGGGCACCGCGAGGACGGCCGCGATCAGGAGCGCGACGCACGGGGCCGCGCTACGGCCTAGGGGCGACGATGGCATCACGCCCCATCGTGACGGTGCCGCGCCGTGTTCGCTGCCACGGGCCTACGCTCGCGTCCGTGGACGACATCGGCCGGACCGCGCGGCGCATCGTCGCGGTGCTCGCCTCCGGTGCGGTGGTCGGCACGCTCGGCATCGTCGCCTTGCTGGCCGCGATCGCGATCCTGATCGCGGTCCCGGTCGCGATCGCGTGGGGCGTGGCGCAGGCGTTCCTGTCCTGACCACCCGCCTGGCTGACTACCCGGGCCGCTGGACGACCCACATCTCGGCGGCCCCCTCGCCGATCGTGGCCCACCCGCCCCCGTCGGGCAGGTAGGCGATCGCCTCGCCCTGGCCCTCGCTCCCTACGGGGACCTGCGTGGCGGGCCACGCGGGGAAGCCCTCCAGGTCGGCCGCCGGCGACGGCCCGGTGTACTCGACGGCGTGGTCGTAGGTCCGCAGCAGCACTCGGGGACCGTCCGGCGTTGTCACCCAGTCCGCCGCGGTCACGACGTTACCGAGCAACAGCGCCGCCAACGGTGCCGCGGACTCGGGGACCGGCACCTCCCCCACGTCGGTGAGCGCGCCGTCCCCGAACGCAGCGGCCGCGAGCAGCCGCGCACCGGCGGGGTCCTTCGTGATCACCAGCGGCCTGCCGTCGGGGGTGACCAGCAGCGCCTCGGCGTCTGCAGGTGGCCGCTCGTAGGTGGCCACCTCGACCGGGCCCGCTGCTCCGCTGGCGAGGCCGTCTTCGGGTACGCGCGCCACGCGGACGGTCGCCCGCCCGCCCACGTTGTCGCCGATGTCGGCGAGGTACAGGCACGTCGCCGCGCCGCAGGGCCCGACCGCCAGGTCCTCGACGTCCGTGGCATCCCACCCGGTCACGGTTGCGCGCCCCGCGACCGTCCCGTCGGCGGCGATCAGGGCCAGGCGCGGCGCCCCACCGCCGTCGTCGACGACCCACCAGCTGCCGGGGTGATCGCGCGAGGCCACCAGACCCGAGGCCTCCGCCACCGGCGCCCCCCCGCTCATCGGCACGGCGACCGGCCGGCCCGGGCAGGCGGCTGGATCGGCGCACCGCGCGGGCTGGGCGGCGCTCGGCGCCCCGGTCGGCGGCGCCCCGGTCGGCGCAGCCGGAGCCGTCTGCGTCGGAGCCGCAGCGCCCGGCTGCGTGCCCTCGACGCCCGGCGCCTCCTGGGGTGACGCTCCCCCCGAGCACGCGGCCAGCGCCGCGGCGAGGCTGAGGACCACCACATACGACGACAC
>JAHWKQ010000061.1 GCA_019347785.1 Actinomycetota bacterium | reverse complement strand
GGATCTCAGAGGGTAGTTCCTCCTCGCGGATGGTCAGGTCAGCCACGCACAGGCGCCCGCCGGGGCGCAGCACCCGGTGGGCTTCGGCGAGCACGCGGCTCTTGCGCGCCGACAGGTTCATCGATCCGTTGGAGATCACCGCATTGGAGTCATAGATCCCCAGCTCCTCAGCGACCTCCGCGATCGGCCTGCCCGTGGTACGGACCAGCTCAACGGCGTTGCGCTTGAGCTCGTCGGTGAACTTTCGCCGGGTGCGTTTGCCCTGTCCCATGCAGACCTCCTCTCACTGGAGGTGTCCTGCCACATGGGGGAGGTCCAGGTGCGCCAGGCGCAACCATGAGATATGGCGGCTATTAGCTATTCAGCCCTCGAACGAACGTGTCGATGGCGCTCGCCACCGCTGCGGGGTCCTCGAGCATCGGGAAGTGCGTTGTTGCGTCGATGCGTTGAACGTGGAACCAGTCATGCTCGGCCGCCCGTTCTTCCTGGGCTTCGAGGTAGGCCGGGTCAGCCGGTTGGGCGTACAGGTGGAGCGTCGGGGTAGGCACGTCCAGCCTCGCTAGCGCCTCCAGGGGTGATCCCTCGGTGCGGCAACTCCGCGTGATCTCTCGACCTGCGCGAGCCCACATGTCGAACGGGTATGACGCCATCTCCTGGGCTTGCCGGCGAAGCGCAGGAGTGTCGGTTCCGCCGAGCCACCGCTGCAGCAGCTGATCGCGCTCGTCCTCCCAACGGTCGCGGTTCTGCAGGTTGTCCAGCGCATCGAAGAACGGCGGGGGCGGGCCCAGGACCATCCAGCTGCACAGCACGAGCCCGGGCACCCGTTCCGGACCGAGGCGGCGGCGTAGTTCGATCGCCATCCAGCCGCCGTGGGACTGGGCCACCGGGACCACCTGCTCGACGCCGGTGGCGACGATGACCGCCAAGGCGTCCTCGACCAACTCGTCGGTCCCGAAGTCGGCGCTGGGATCGGCCGATCCGCCGTGAGCACGCCAATCCAGCGCGACCGCCCGACGGTGGGCGCCGAGCACGGGCAGCAGCGGACGGAACAGGGTCCGGTTCACCGCCCACCCGGGCAGCATCAGTAGAGCGGGCTCCCCGTCACCGACATCGTCGAAAGCCAGGGACTGGCTGGAGCTGCAGCGCGGACACCTGAAGCCCAGCTCCCACGCGAGTTACGCCCACACAGTCCGGCGCTACCTCGTGCCCGCCCTGGGCCACGAGCGCGTGGCGGACCTCACGACGGCGCGCCTGGAGCGGCTGTACGCCGACCTCCTGGCCCACGGCCGCAAGCGCGACGTTGGCCCGCTGTCACGGCGCACCGTTGAGTACGTTCACGCCATCCTCCGCAAAGCACTCGCAGATGCGGAGCGCCAGGGCATCGTCGCTCGTAACGTGGCCGCCCAGGCCAGGCTGGCCCGCCAGGTGCCCGGCCAGGCCGCCGAGGAAGCTGAGGACGGGCGGCTCCGCTACTGGACCTCAGCCGAGGCCGTGCGCTTCATGGACTACCTGGGGGCGAGCGGTGATCGCCTCACGGCCTTGTGGGCGTTCATGCTCGGGACCGGGGCGCGGCGGGGGGAAGCCCTCGGGCTGTGCTGGGGCGACCTGAGCCTGGACGATTGGAGCGTCACCATTCGTCGGGCCCTCACCACGTCGGGCCTCACCTCGCCGAAGAGCGGGATTAGCCGAACCGTGGATCTGGACCCGGGCCTCGTGGAGACGCTGAGGTTCCACCTGAAGGCTCAGGACGAGGAGCGGCGCGCGTGGGGCCAGCCGTACCGCGCTGAGGGCTATGTGTTCCCGTGGGAGGATGGCCGCCCGCTTGCACCCGATTACGTGACAAAGGCGCTTCCCAGGCTTGCAAGGGCCGCTGGCGTCCCACCGCTCCACGTCCATGGGCTCCGCCATACGCACGCTGCCGGGCTCCTGTCGGCGGGTGTCCCGCTCTTCGTGGTTAGTCGCCGTCTGGGCCACGCCACGTATGCCGTCACGTCCGACACATATGGCCACCTGGTGCCTGGCGCGAACCGCGCGGCTGCCGAAGCATGGGCAGACCTACTACGGCGGGCCAGGATGCAGGTGGCGCAGCGCGCTTCCCGGTGATCGGCCGGGACGAGTACGGGCACCGCGCCGCAGTCGGCTGGCGCGGGCCAGGAGAGGGGTGCGTCTCCAGCACGTCCGTCCCAATGGCCCTAGCGGGAAGCCCCAGACAGGTGTTGAGCGCCTGCACATAGGGGCCCGACCGACGCATCGCCGCTGCATGGCATCCCGCCGGATGCCGGGGCCTAAAGGCCGTGCGGCACCTGGCCGGATGCCAGCTCCTCGGTTTCAAGGTCCTCCGCGTGTGGCAGCACTATGGCAGCGCCGGAGCCCGGAGAAGAGAACAAGGAGAGCTCGGTAGAGCGCTGACCAGCGAGTTTGGGGTGGTCAGGGGCGGGATCGAACCGCCGACCTTCCGATTTTCAGTCGGACGCTCTACCAACTGAGCTACCTGACCGGGTTGCGCACCTCTCCGGATCTCGGCGAGTCCGGGTGGTGGCGGAGCTGACGGGATTTGAACCCGCGACCTTCACCTTGACAGGGTGACGAGCACTCCTAACTGCTCCACAGCTCCATATGGTGTTGTCGTGCCGGCTGGGCCGGTCCGGTAGGCCGTGCAGGACTCGAACCCGCTCCGCCGGATTAAAAGTCCGGAGCTCTACCCGTTGAGCTAACGGCCCAGCGCCACAGAGCCTACCCGGTCCAGGGCGGCGCGCCCGAGTGTAACCGTGGGCGTGAGGTGCGGCGAGGCGCGGGTGTCCTGTGCCGCTGCCTGCCGTCCTGGCAAGTCGCGCAGCCCATTAACCTGCCGATCATGCCCGAGGTCGTGTCGCTTCCCACCCTTGACCAGCGCCGGCTGGACGAAGTCCGGGCACTCCTTGACGAGGTGGGCCGCGCGGACGGGCGACCGCCCCTTCCCGAGCCCAAGCAGGCGCAGCTGCACGCGGCGGGCGGTGACTGGTCCGGTGTGCTGGCCCATGACGACGCCCGGCTCGTCGGCTACGCCCACATGCGCTGGGCCCCCGTGGGCGCCGAGCCGCGCGTGCAGGCCGAGGTCGTGGTCCACCCCGACCACCGCGGCGGCGAGCTGGCCGAGCGGCTTGCCGACGAGGTCCTCCGGACCCTGGCGGGGCAGGGTGGCGGTGTCCTGTACCTGTGGGCGCGGCGGGTAGCGGACCCCTCGGCGACCTTCGCGGCCCGGCTGGGCATGTCGGTGCAGCGTCGGCTGGCCCTCATGGCCCGCCGCCTCGAGGCGGCGCCAGCGGCTCCCCGTCTGCCCGAGGGCCTCACCCTGCGGGCGCACCGGCCCGGGGTCGACGACGCCCAGCTCCTGCGCGTCAACAACGCCGCCTTCGCCGGCCATCCCGAGAACGGCGACTGGGGGCCGGCAGAGCTGCGCCGGCGGCGGGCGCTGACCTGGTTCGACCCTGCAGGGCTGCTCATGGCGTGGCGCGGCGACGAGCTGACGGGCTTCCACTGGACCAAGGTCACCGACGACGAGGAGCCGACCGGCGAGGTGTACGTGCTGGCCGTGGACCCCTCCGCTCGACGGCTCGGGCTGGGGCGCGCGCTGCTGCGCGCCGGGCTGCGCCACCTGTATGCGCAGGGCTGCCGCCGTGTCGTGCTCTACGTCGACCTCGCCGACCGCCCCGCCGTCGAGCTGTACGGCACGGAGGGATTCACGACCCGCCAGGTCGACGTCTGCTACGAGCAGTGGGTCGAGCCCGCCCGCGCCTCGCCCGGCGTCGGCGCGCCGGCGCGGAGTCAGGGGCGTCCGCGCGATCCCGGGGAGGCCTCGGACTGCAGCTTGTAGCCGACGCCGCGCACGGTGCCGATCAGCTGCTCATGCTCGGGTCCCAGCTTGGCGCGCAGTCGCCGGATGTGGACGTCGACCGTGCGGGTCCCCCCGTAGTAGTCGTAGCCCCACACCTCCCGCAGCAGCTGCCCGCGGGTGAACACCCGCCCCGGGTTCGCGGCCAGATACTTCAACAGCTCGAACTCTCGATACGTCAGGTCCAGCGGCGTGCCGCGCAGCCGCACGACGTAGGTGTCCTCGTCGATGCTGAGCTCCCCGACGGTCGCGGCGTGGCGACGCCGCTGCCCGCGGGTCCGTTCGACGGCGAGGCGCAGCCGGGTCTCCACCTCGGCCGGCTGTGCGCGGGGCAGCAGCCAGTCGTCAAAGCCCCACGCGGCCTTCAGCGCCGCCAGGGCGCCGTCGTCGACCACCACGACGACGGGGAAGTCCCGGCCCCCGGCGGCCATCACGCGGCACAGGTGCGACGCGGCGGCGAGGTCGCCGGTGGCATCGATGAGCAGCAGGTCCACGTCGGACGCGGGGACCAGCGAGGCCGGCGTCAGTGGCGCGCTCTGCAGGGTGTGGTCCAGGAACTCCAGCGCTGGCACGAGCAACTTGCCGCCGCCGGCCTGGTCGGACAGCACCAGCAGGTGCACCGCTTCCTCCTGTCGGTGGCCGATCGGGGAGCCGGGTGCAGCAGTGACGCTAGCATTCTGCGCCTTTGGGATCGGGGGGTGGGACGATGGGTCGGGCGATGCCGCTGACCGGCCCCAGGCTCGCCCCGCTGCGCCGCGCCCTTGACGTCTGGGGCTTCACGCCAGGGTTCGCGGCGCCCCACCGCCACGTCATGCTGCGTGCCGGCGACGGCGTCCGGCTGGCCGCATCCCACCTGGGCGGCCCTGGCGGATCCCCGGCGACCGTGCCCGCCGTGGTGGTGGCCCCGGGGTTCGGGGCGCACCGGCGCAAGCCCGCCTATGTGCGCCTGGCCGAGGGGCTGGCCGCGCATGCGGCGGTGCTGGCAGTCGATCCGCGCGGGCACGGCGGCTCGAAGGGCGCCTGCACGCTCGGTGACCGTGAGGCCCTCGACGTGGCCGCCGCCGCCCGCTGGCTGCGCGGGCGGGGACACCGCTGGGTGGCCGCCGTCGGCGCCTCGATGGGCGGCGTCGCGGTGCTGCGGGCCGCGGCCGCCGACACCGGGGCGGACATCGACGCCGTCTGCGCGATCAGCACCCCCGCCGTGTGGGGCGCACCCACCACCCCGGCGGCGCGGGCGCTCGCTCGCATCGTCGCCCGGGGCTGGTACCGGGGCCTGGCCGGCGCCGTGCTGCGCGTGCGCATCACCCGCACGTGGGCCGACGTCGAACAGCCCCTGGACCTGGCCGGACGGGTCGCGCCCCGGCCGCTGTTGGTCGTGCACGGCGCCGACGACCACTTCGTCGCCGCGGGGCAGGCCCGGCGCCTGTACGGGGCGGCCGGGGACGCGAGGACCCTGTGGCTTGAGCCGGCCGGCTTCGGTCACGCCGAGGACGGTTTCACCCCCGCGTTCGCCGCCCGGCTGGCCGCCGCCGTCGCCGCCTGCCGACGGACCGGGCGATGGCCCCCCACCCGGAGTGTGTCGACTGATGCACCGTGAGCGTGCGGAACTCGACACACTCCGGGTGGGGTGGGGGCGGCGTAAGGTAACCGGTGAGCAGGAGGACGCCAGCGGATGCCGGTCCGGGTGCACATGTTCGCCGCGCTGCGCGAGGCGGCCGGAGAGGCGGAGGCCACGGCCGCGCCGGGGCGTCTGCCGGTCGTCCTCGACTCGCTGCGTGGCCGCTACGGGCCGACGTTCGCCGAGCGGCTGCGCCTGTGCACCATCCTGGTGGACGGCGACGTGGTCAGCCGGGACGCCGACGTCGCCGTGGCCGACGGCGCCGAGCTGGCCCTCCTGCCGCCCGTCAGCGGCGGTTCGGCCGAGACCTGGCCGACCACGTCCGTCGCGCTGCGGATCCTGCTGGGAGCGGCCGTGGCCACGGCGGCGCTGCTCGCGGACCTGCGCGGCGCCGGCGTCTTCTGGGTGCTCGTCGTGGCCGTGGCCGCGATCGTCCTCGTCGATCTCGCGCGGCTGCTCACACTCGCCGGGTCGCGGCCCGTGCTGCCCGCCGCCCTGGTCGGCGGCATCGGGCTGCCGGTCGCCGCGGGCCTGTGGCCGGACGCCGGCTGGGAGGCCGTCGGCGCCTTCACCGCGGGGGCCTTCCTGCTCGCGTGCCTGCTCGTGCTGTTGTTCGGGCGGCGTCGGCGGGTGGTGGAGGGCCTGTCGTCCACGGTGCTCGTCGGGCTCATGGTCGGGTTGGGCGCGACCAGCCTGATCGTCCTGCGCTCGCTGCCCGACGGCCACCGATGGGTGCTCGGCCTGGGCCTGGTCGTCGTTGCGGCCGACTGCGGCCCGCCCCTGCTGACCACGGCGCTCCGCCGCGGCCGCCCCGCGGCACGGGCCCCGCGCCCGGGCCTTGCCCGGGGTGTCCTGGCGCTGCTGGCCGCGCTGCTCGCCGGGGTGGTCGTCGCCGTCGTTCTGCGCCCGCCCTTCGGGGTGCTCACCGCCGCCGGCTTCGCGCTCGTCGCGGCCGTCGCGTCGTTGACCGGTGAGGGGCTGCACCGGCTGCTGCTGACCGAGGCCGGCGACGGCGGCGCTCTGGGCGGGGCGTTCGTGGCGGTAGCCGACGGCATCGCGCTCGCGGGGCCGGCCGCCTACCTGCTGGTGGACTTCGCGACCGCGTGAGCGCACGGGCCGAGTCGCGGTCTGGCCGCCTGGGGCGCGGCGTGGCGCTGGCCGTCGCGGGCGTGGCGCTGGCGCTCGTCGCCGCCGCCCTGGTCGTTGTCGTGCTCGCGAGGACGGCCAGCGGCGACGCGATCGTCCGGGAGCTCGTGGAGCGCCGCGTGGCGGCGGCCGTGGCCGCGGCGCTCGAGTCCCCCGCGAGGGTCGACCTGGGCCCCGAGCCGGTGGCGCCCCGGCTGCTGGACGGGCGCCTCGGGCGCGTCCAGGTCGCCGCCCGGTGGGTGCCCATTGAGGGCCTCGACGCCAGGCTGAGCAGCCTGCACGCGACCCTGCGCGCCGTGCGGCTCGACCTGGGGGAGGTGCTGGACCCCACGTCCAGGGTCGCCCTGCGCGCCGCCGGCGGCAGCTACGAGGCGGTGCTCGGCCGGCGGACGCTGGAGCGACTCGTGTCCTTCCCCGGCGTGCGGGTGCGCCCCGGCCGCGGCGCCCTGACAGCGCGGGTCTGGGGCGAGCACGCCCGCCTGCGGGTCACCGGCCGCGGTGACGCCATCATCGTGCGGCCCGACCTGCGGGTGGAGGGCGCGATGCCGGCCGCGCTCGCCCGCGTCGACGGACTTCCGCTGGGCGTTCAGGTGGACAGGATCCGGGTGGCCCCCGACGGCGTCCACGTGCGGGGCCCTCTGCCCCAGCCGGTCCTGCGGGCTGCGGACGATCGGGGCGAGGCGGCCGTCGAGTTCGGCACGCCGAGACGGTAGAACCGTTGTGGCCGCCCGACGTCGACAGGGAGCGGACATGTCGTCTACCTCGTCGCCACCGCGTGGCCGGCGGGCTCGGGGCGCCGGGTCCTCGGCGCGCGTGCTGGGGTCGGGCACGCGGGCGCGCATCTACGAGCACCTGAGCCGCGCCGGCGGCCCGCTGACCGTCCGTGACGTCGCCACCGCCTTCGGGCTGCACCCCAACGTGGTGCGGACGCACCTGCGCACCCTCGCCGAGGCCGGCCTGCTCACGGTCGGCAGCCGCAAGCACCCCGGCGGGGGGCGCCCGGCCACGCTGTTCGCGGCCCGCGACGACCCCGACGCACAGCTCGCTCGCGACGACCCCGCGGAGGGTCAGGCACGCCTGCTGGCCCGCCTGCTGGTGCGGGTGCTGCAGGAGCCGCCCGGCGAGGCCGGGGCGCTGGCACGCGCGCACGACGCCGCGGTCGCCGAGGGCCGCCGGCTGGTGGGTGTCCTGCCAGATCGAAGGGAAGGCGGCGGCCTGTCGGACGCCGCCCGGACGGCGGTGCGCGCGCTGCGTCCGTACGCGCCGGACGCGCGGGTGGCGCGCTCCGGCGACGACTGGGCGGAGGTCGCCGGACTGGAGGGGCTCGCGGACTTCGTCGTCCCGCTGCACGCCGACCTGGGAGCCGCGCTGCAGCGCGGGCTGCTCACGGGCGCGTTGGCCGCCGCCGGCGTCCCGGCGACGCTCAGCGACGGCGAGGGCACCGCCGGCCGACTGGTCTGGCGGGTCCGGCCGGCGGGGCCCGCCGCCCGGTCCGACCAGGTGGCGTCCGAGCGGCTCGACACCCGCGGGGTGCCCCGCGAGGCTGGGGTGGTGGGGGCGATGCGCGCGATCGTGGCGCTGCGCGGGGGTGAGGTTCTCGAGGTGCTGACCGAGGGGCCGGGCTCACCGGCGGCGTTCGCGCGCTGGGCCGATCGGGCCGGTCACCAGCTGCTGGCCGTCGAGCGGTTCGCCGACCACGCCGGACGCCCCGCCATCCGGCTGCTCATCCGCAAGGGGCTGTGATGCGGTTCACCGTCCTGGTCTCGCACGACGCCCGGTGGGCGCTGGAGCTGGCGACCGCCTGGTCGGCGGTCGGCGACGATGTCCGCGTCGTGCTGCTCGACAGCGCCGCCGCGCTCGCCCGCCCCGGTCACCGGGACGCCGCCCGGGTGACCACGGCGATGGACGCGGGCGTGGGCGTGTGGGTGCACGACGATGCGGTCGCCCGTCGCGCGCTGCCCGGTGGCGCCGTGGTGGACGGCGTCACCGTCGTCGACCTCGACGAGGTGGCCGACGCGGTGACCGACGGCACCGACCGGGCGGTCTGGCTGTGACGGCGCGCAGGGTCGCCCTGGTGCTGTCGCTCGGAGGCTCGACCGAGACCAACGCGACCGCCCTGAAGCTGGCCGACCGGATGCTGGCCCGTGGTCACCGGGTGGCCGTGTTCGCTCACGACGACGCGGTCGCGCTGTCCTCCGGTGACGGCGAGGTCGCGGGGGCCGTCGCGGCCCTGCTGCGGCGCGGTCTGCACGGCGGGACGTTGGACTGGGTCGTGGACGCCGGCGCCGCGCGGCGCCTCGGCGTCCTTGGCGGCCAGGTCGCGGGCGTCGTGCCCGGCGACCACGGGGACCTGTGGCGCTTCGTGTCGCAGGCCGACGTGGTGCTCAGCGCCGGCGGACAGGGGCCGGCATGACGCGCCGGGTCGTCAGCGTCCTGCGGCGGGCGTCGGCGGCGCTGCGCCCGGCCGAGCCGGCGTTGGAGGCCAACGCCTACGCCGTCGCGGAGGACATCGAGCTGACCGTCCTGCTGCGCGGGGAGGCCGTCGAGCTCGCCGTCGCCGGGGGGCTGGTGCGGCCCGGCGAGCTGGCGGGCGTGCCGTTGCCGCCCGCGGCAAGCGGCCAGGACCTGCGGGGCCTGGTCGAGAGCGGCATCGGGGTGCTGGTGGCGCAGGAGGACCTGGTGGACCGGGGGCTGGGGTCCGCGGCGCTGGTCGACGGCGCACGGCCGGTTATCCCCGAACAGACCGCGGCGCTGCTGCGGTCCGCCGACGCGGTCATCGCCTGGTAGCGGCCGGGCGGTCCCGCCGGGCAGGGGGATCGGAACGCAGTCACCCCGGGCCCGCGTGGGGCCCGGGGTGACGCGGCATCCAACACTCGCCGTCTACTGCTCGTCCCCGGCTCCCTCCAGCGGGCCACCGGGTGGGTGGGTGTGACCAGGTCCACAGACGGCTGAGCGGGTGACGAGGTTGGATTCGCCGGGCCTCCGAACGTCGCCGGTCGGATGCCCTGTGTGGTGATTGACCGGAGGAGGCCCTAGCGCCTCATCACCTCGACAGTCACACACGAACAATCAGAACTCATTGCGTGGACCACCTCCTTTCCGTCGTGGCCGACAGCATGACACCGTTGGGGTGCGCAGGCAACGGATGCGCGCGCCCGCGGGGGTGGGCACACTCGTCGCATGGCCCTGTTGACCGACCGACCCGCGAGCATGGTCCGCCCGGCCGGGGTGGTGCGCGTCGCCGGCCCCGACCGTCTGGAGTACCTGCACACGCTGCTCACGCAGCACCTGTCGGAGGCCGGCGCCGGCGCGGTGGCCGACTTCCTCTACCTCGACGCCAAGGGCAACCCCCTGGCGTCGGGCAGGGCGGTGGTGCGAGACGCGGACGTGCTGCTCGTCACCCCGCCCGACGTCGCCGCCGGGCTCGCCGAGGCGCTGGAGCGCTACCGCTTCCTGCTGCAGGTCGAGGCGGTCGACGACAGCGGCCGCTGGGCCCTGGCCGGCGCGCGGGGCCCCGCCGCGATGGACGTGCCCGGCGCCCCCCGCGAGCCGATGACCGCCGCCGTGTCCGGCGAGGGACTGCTCGTCCGGGACCGCTCCGGCGGGGTGGACCTGCTGGGCCCACCAGCGTGGGTGGCCGGGGGTCTGGAGCGGCTGGGGCTGCCGACCGCCTCCGAGGCGGAGTGGCAGGCGCGGCGCATCGCCGCCGGTGAACCGGCATGGGCCTCGGAGATCGCGCCGGGCCGCCGCACGCAGGAGCTGGGGCTGTTGCCCACCCACGTCCACCTGCGCAAGGGCTGCTACCCGGGCCAGGAGTCGATCGCCAAGG
>JAHWKQ010000060.1 GCA_019347785.1 Actinomycetota bacterium | reverse complement strand
GAGGCTGTCCAGGTACCGGTCCGGCCAGCCCGCCGCCAGCGGCTCGTGGGCGAGCAGCCCGGGGTCACCCACCACCCGACCGGTCACGCGCCGGACCCCGGCACGGCGCAGCTGGCCGGCCAGGGCCTCCAGCGGCGTGCGGGGGCGGTCGGGCTCAACCCGTCCGTAGGTCGCGGTGGCCAGCGCCGGGTCGCCGGAACCCACGACGACGATGTCGCCGCGGACGACGCCGTCGTCGGGCTGACGGGTCGCGACGACACGGGTGACATAGCGAAAGCCCGGTCCCAGCGTCCGCAGGGCCGCGGCGGCGGTGACGAGCTTCAGGGTGGACGCGGGCAGCAGGGGGGTGTGACCCCCCCGGTCGAGGACCACTCCCCCGGCGGCGTCCGTGACCCGCACCCCCAGGCGGCCGGGCACGCGCAGCTCCGGCCGCGCCAGGACCGCCTCGAGGCCCGCACCCAACCGACGGCTGCGTTCCGGCTCGGCGGGCCCGGCCGTGGCGGCTCCGGTGGTGGCCAGCAGGAGCGCGCAGGCGACCGCCGGCGCGACGAGTCGCGAGCGCATTGCGCTGTGAAGTGTAGGTGGGCCACCGCCCGCCTTGGGGCGCCACGGTGGGTGATGGTACGGTCCCGACCCGCATCCCACACCGGTGGGATGATTGTGTACCATGCGGGGGATGGCAACGTCCCCCGACGCGCTCCCACCATGAACTCGACTCCGACGCACCGTCGGACCGGACGCGGCGGTCCGGTCCGGCAGGTGCGAGTGTCGGTCGCGGCGGACCGACACCGGTCAGGGCCCCGGGCGCACGCCCGGGGCCCTGCCTCGTCCCGGGGCCGTGTCCCTCACCGTCCCGCGCCGCGGACGGCACCGCAGCAGGACCCACTCGCGGTCCCGGCGGGTGGTCACACGCAGCCCGGCGTCAACCAGCGCGGCGGTGACGGGCCGCTGACGTCCGGCTTCGATCCCCGAGGCGACGAGCGTGCCGTCGTCGGCCAGGGCGGCGGCCAGGCCGCCGGCGAGACACGTGATCGCCGCCGTGTCGAGGTTGGCGGTGAGGATGTCGAAGGGCCGGTCCCCGGCGGCTGACAGCGAGCCGTGGCGGACGTCGACGGACAGACCGTTGTCCCGGGCGTTCGACCGCGCCGCGGCGACGGCCACCGGGTCCACGTCGACGGCGACCACCTGGGCCGCGCCCAGCAGCGCGGCGGCCAGCGCGAGGACTCCGCTGCCGGTGCCGACGTCGAGCACGCGCCTGCCGCGAACCGCCAGCTCCTGAAGCGCGCCCAGGCAGGCCCTGGTGGTCTGGTGATGCCCGGTGCCGAAGGCCTGCCCGGGCTGGATCACCACGACGTGTCCCGCCCCCGTGACGTCGTCGCGTCGCCACGGCGGCGCCACCGTGACGGCGCCGACCGTCACCGGCTCGAGCCCCTCACGCCACTCCGCCGCCCAGTCCCGGCGGGCGACCGGCTCCCAGGCACCGTCCACCCCCAGGCCGTCCACCCGCCGCGTCAGATAGACGGTGGTCGCGCCCCGCTCCTCCACGACGCCCAGCAGCCCCCCGCGTCGCAGGTCAGCCAGTCGCAGGTTCACCTGGTCCAGCGACAGCGCCGTGCGCAGCGCCCAGGCGGCGGGCCCGCCCGCCCCCGGCGTCCTACGGCCGTCGGCGGCTACACCCGCTCCTTGCGCTCGGCGACCTCGAAGGTCCAGACCGACGCTCCGGTGGCGGCCGGGCCGTGGGCGCCCGCCTGCGCGTGGCCCTTCGTGAACGCGTCGGAGGCCATCCACGACTCGAACGAGTCACGCGAGTCCCAGCGGGTGTAGACCAGGTAGCTGTCCTGACCGGTGACCGGCCTGAGCAGCTCGAAGGCCTCGAAGCCGTCCGTGCGGTCGATCTCGCCGGCCCGGGCGGCGAAGCGCCGCTCCAGGGTCTCGCGCATGTCCGGCGGGACGGTGAGGACGTTGATGGCCACGAAGGACATGGGCGGTTTCCTTGCCGGGGCTGCCATGCTGGGGCGCTCCACGCATCCTGCCACGGCGACGGCCGGCCCACCCACCGGCTCCCGGAGCGGGAAGGAGGCCGTGTGGATCCCGGACACACCTGGGCCGAGGAGCTGGGCCGGTCGAGTCGCTGCCTGCTGGCATGCCGCGGCCGGTCCGGGCTCCTGCTCGCGCCGATGGCGTGCTGGTATGACGGCGAGGGTGTGTGGATGACGACCGCCGCCTCCAGCGTGAAGGCCCGGCTGCTGTCGCGGGACCCCGGCTGCGCCCTGATGGCCGCCGCCGGGGGCGGGGACACGGTTGTCGCGCACGGGCGGGCGCGGGTCTACGGGCCCACCGACCCCGTGGGCCTGGCCGTCCACGCGCCGACGGTCGCCGTGGCGATGTCCGTCCTGGCCGCGCGTGACCCGGGTGGCTCGGCTGGTCACGTGCGCGACGCGCCGCTCGTGCCCGTGTGGTGGGCGCTCGGGCGACGCGTGGCGCTGCGGGTGGCCATCGAATCCGCCCACCGGGTGCCCGCCCCCCCGGCGGGCGCGGGCGTGGCCCCGGCGTTGCCCCCCGAGGTGCCCCCCGACGTGCGCCGCGCGGTGTCCGGACGCCGACGGGTCGGCATCGGCTGGGTACGTCCCGGTGGGGGCCTCGGCCTGGCGCCGGCGGTTTGGGGCGCGGGGTTCTCGCTGACCACGCTCGAGCCGCTCCCGCCCGGCGCCCCCGTGACGGCCGTGCCCGACACCGACCTCTCGCGGGGGCCCGCCCCCGCGTGCGGGCTCTCCGTGCGCGGGGTCGTCGCCGACGGCGCCATGCGGCCCGAGGGAGTGACGTGGTGGCGGGGCCTACGGGCGCGAAGCGCCACCGTGCACCCGGTCGCCGGGGGGGTGGAGCTGCCCGACTGACGCCCGGCCGGTCGTGTCACTCGCGGCCGAACACCAGCCACATCACCGTCCGGTAGAAGTCCTCGGGGTTGGGCAGGAAGCGGATGTGCTCGAAGGCCTGGTGCTGGCCGGCCGTCTCGAGCACGAACTCCCCGTATCCGAACGCCCGCCCGAGAAGGGAGCGACGAAACGTCAGGTCGGTGACCTGTCGCAACGGCATGGTCGCCACCCTGCGGGTGAAGATGCCCGACGTCTCGAAGATGCGCCGGTCGGTGACCGTGATGCGGTCGTGCCACCAGTGGGCGGACCGCCACACCAGGCGCAACACGGCCAGCAGCGCGAGCCACCACATGGCGCCGCTGATCCAGTCCGCGCCGTAGGTGGGGCTCAACAGGAACGCCGCGACGACGGCGACGACGGCCAGTCCCGCTGAGGGCAGCAGCACGGACGGATGGCGGCGGACGGTGCGGACGACCTCTTCGTTGTAGGTCAGGTAGCGCGTTTCCGCACCCATCAGATCACGTCAGGTTGCGGATGAACTCGGCGAACGCGGTGGCGGCGCTGTCGATCACGTCGCGCGTGAAGGCCAGCGCTTCCCTCACCAACTCGGCAGCCTCCTGAGGAGACTGGAGGATGAAGAAGAACGCGAAGCCCACGACCAGGACCCACAAGAACTTGTTTCTCACGGTCGCGATCATAGCCCCGTGGATCACACGAGTCACGGTACCGCTACTCACCGCGTCGCTGTCGGCTCAGCCGGCGATACGCCCGCGCAGGTACCCGACCGCCCGGGCGATGCTCGCCGCGACCGGCACGGCGATGAACGCCCCCAGCACACCCAGCAGGATCGCCCCCGCCGTGAGGGAGACCAGGACGGCGAGCGGGTGCAGGTGGGTCGCGCGGCCCAGCAGCACCGGAGCCAGGACGTGGCCCTCCAGTTGCTGAACGCCGATGACCAGCGCCAGGACGGCCAGGGCCGCCAGCAGCCCGCCGGTCGCCAGCCCGACGAGG
This sequence comes from Actinomycetota bacterium, assembly GCA_019347785.1. GTDB lineage: Bacteria > Actinomycetota > Nitriliruptoria > Euzebyales > Egibacteraceae > JAHWKQ01. The sequence goes on along the minus strand of JAHWKQ010000060.1, from coordinate 6,624 downwards.
ACGGCGACGGACCCGGCCACCACCGCGCCGATGATCGGGAACAGCCCGCCCAGGAAGACGAGCACCGCCAGCGGCAGGACCAGCGGGACCTGCAGGAGCACCAGCCCCAGGCCGATCAGCACGGCGTCGGAGAGGGCCACGAGGACCTGACCGCGGAAATAGGCGCCGAGGGTGTGCCAGGAACCGGTTCCCACCTGCTCGACGTCACCGCGGACGCCTTCGGGGAACAGGTCACGCGCCCACGCCGCGATCTTCTCGCCGTCCTTCAGGTAGAAGAACAGCGCGACGAGGCCGAACACCATGCCGGCGAAGCCCTCCGCGACCGCGACGGCGGCGCCGAACACCCCCGAGGCCAGTCCCTCGGTTTCCAGCAGCTGCTCGCGTATCCGGGCGGTGATCTCGCTCATCTGGATCGGCTCGAAGCCCAGCGGCCCGGCCTTCAGGTATCGCGCGGCCTCCTCGTAGCCGCTGATCAGCTGCCGGCGGATCTGGGGCAGCTCCTCGGCGACGACGGGGGCGAGCAGGGCGACGATCGCGGCGAGCAGCAGCAGCGACCCCACCAGGACCACGAGCGCGGCCGCGGCGGGCGGCACCCCGCGCGCCTTCAAGGCTCCCGTGGGCGGCGCCAGGACGGCCGCGGGGAACAGCGCCAGCAGCAGCGGGATGACCAGGACGCTGACCTGGGCGGTGGCCTCTCCGACGAGGTAGGCCAGGAGGGCGACCCCCACCACCGCCCAGGCGTAGATCCCCACGCGGATGGTTGGGCGCGCGGTCAGCGGCCGGGGCCTGGCCTGCCCGGCGGCAGGCGGCGGTGAGGGGGGGGCGGTCTCGGCCTCGGCGACGGGCGGGTCGGCGCGGCTGGACATCGCTCAGCCGCTCTCCAGGTGCGCCCGCAGCGCGGCGACCATCGGCGCGATGTCGGCGGCGGCGGCCTGCTCACGGCAGGAGTGCATGGACAGCACCGGCGCGCCGACGTCAACGGTGGCCACCCCCAGCCGCGCCGCGGTCAGCGGGCCGATCGTCGAGCCGCAGGGCATGTCGGCGCGGCTGACGAAATGTTGCACCGAGACGCCGACGTCGGCGCAGCGCGCGACGAACCAGGCGGCCGAGCCCGCGTCGGTCGCGTACGACTGGCCCGCGTCCGTCTTCAGGACCGGGCCACCGCCCGGCATGGGGCGGTGGTCGGGGTCGTGACGGTCGGCCCAGTTGGGGTGCACGGCGTGCGCGGTGTCGGCCGACACGAGCTGCGAGCGGGCCAGGGCCATCGCCAGCTCCTGGGGCCCCGGGGCCTCGGTTGTGGCCACGACACGCCGCAGCAGGTCCTCCAGGAACGACCCCGCGGCGCCCTCGGCGCTGCGGCTGCCGACCTCCTCATGGTCGTTGAGCACGAGGACCTGCGTGGCGTCGGCTCCCCCGGCGCCGGTCAGGGCGGTCAGCCCCGCGTGGCAGGACGCCAGGTTGTCCAGGCGCGGCGCGAACACGAACGCGTCGCCCGCCCCGCCACGGGCGGCCGGCTGGGTGTCCGCCGTCACCAGCTCGCTGGCCAGCACGTCACCGGGCTCGACCCCGAGCTCCCCGGCGACGGCCTCGGCCAGACCCGGGTCGTCCTCGCCGGCGACCGCCCACAGGGGTGCGAGGTGGCGCTGCGGGTCGAGCTTGAGCCCCTCGCCGGTCACCTCGCGGTGCAGGTGGATCGCCAGGGACGGCACGCGCAGCGGCGCGCCCGGCAGGCGGACCAGGCGGGTGACGGGCCGGGCGTCACGCCCGCGCACCACCGCGCGGCCGGCCAGCGTCAGGTCCCGGTCGAGCCAGGTGTGCGACAGGACGCCGCCGTACGGCTGGACGCCGAGAAGCCGGTAGCCGTGACGGCGCACGTCGGCCCGGGGGCGGACCCGCAGCGTCGGTGAGTCGGTGTGGGCGCCCACCAGCCGGAACCCCGCCTCGCTGGGCGCCGCCCGCCCGAGTCGGACCGCGGCCAGGCTGCCCCCGTCCCGGACCACGTAGACGCGGTCGCCGCCCGCCAGCGACCACCGCCGCCGCTCCTCGAGCCGCCGGAACCCCCCCGCCTCCAGCCGACGGGCGCATTCCGCGACCACGTGGTAGGGACTGGGGCCCGCGTCGACGAACCCCAGCAGGTCGTCGACCAGCGACCGCGCGGGCCGGTCGTCGGAGCCGGGCGCGCGCCCGGCGGCGGCGTGCGTCCGGGAGGCGTCCGGCGGCGGTCCGCAGCTCCTCACAGGTCGGCGAAGGCCTCCTGGAAGAGCTGCCGCGCCTGGCGCTCGTGCGCGTTGGCGCTGCCCGTGGCGGGCGCGGGGCTCTCCGGGCGGGCGACGTGGCGCAGGCGGTGCGACTCCCGCAGGATGCGGTGCAGGCGGCCGTGCATGAACGCCCACGGACCCATGTTCTCGGGCTCGTCCTGCACCCATGCCACCTCGTCGGCCTCGGGGAAGCGCGCGATCGCCTCGCGGATCTGCTCCCGGGGGAACGGGTAGAGCTGCTCGACACGGACCACCGCCGCCGGCGCCCCCTCCTGGTCGCGGTGCGCGATGAGCTGGTGCCCGATCTTGCCGCTGCACAGCAGCACGCGGCGCGTCCCCGCGGCGTCCTCGTCGCGGTCGCCGTCGAAGCGCGGGTCGGACACAACCTCCCGGAAGTGGCCGTCCTCGAAGGCCGCCGCGGGGCTGGTGGCCGCCTTGGCCCGCAGCATGCTCTTCGGTGTGAACACGACGAGCGGCTTGCGCACGTCGCGGTGCATCTGGCGGCGCAGCAGGTGGAAGTACTGGGCGGCGGTCGTCGGCTGCGCGACCTGGATGTTGCCCGCCGCGGACAGCGTGAGAAAGCGCTCGATGCGGGCCGAGGAGTGCTCCGGGCCCTGCCCCTCGTAGCCGTGCGGGAGCAGCAGCACCAGGCCGGAGGTCTGGCCCCACTTGTCCTCGGCGGCCGTGACGAACTGGTCGACGACGACCTGCGCGCCGTTGACGAAGTCGCCGAACTGGCCCTCCCACATGACGAGCGCGTCCTTACGGGCGACCGAGTAGCCGTACTCGAAGCCCATCGCCGCGAACTCGTTGAGCGGGGAGTCATAGGCGCGGAACGGCGCCTGGTCGTCTCCCAGGTGCGCCAGCGGAATGAATTCCTCGCCGGTGGAGTGGTCGACGAGCACGCTGTGGCGCTGGCTGAACGTCCCGCGGCGGGAGTCCTGGCCAGCGAGGCGCACCGGGAAGCCCTCGAGCAGCAGGGAGCCGAAGGCCAGCATCTCGCCCATGGACCAGTCCACGGCGTCGGTGTCGAGGATGCTCCCGCGCTTCTGCAGCTGCTTGCCCAGCTTCGGGTGCACGTCGAACTCGTCGGGCCAGCTGGTGACCCGCGCGACGATCCGCTGCAGCGTGTCGCGGCTGACCCCGGTCTTGACCGGGGGCGCGACGTCGGGCGCGGGCGGCTCGGCGAGCTCCTCCATCATGGCCGGGGGCCCCGACTCCTTGGTCTGCGCCAGCGCGTCCTCCAGGCGCTGGCGGAAGTCGTCGAGCGCCTGCTCGGCCTCGTCCACCGTGATGTCGCCGCGGTTGACGAGCTCCTCGGTGTAGCGCTTGCGGACGCTGCGCAGCTGCTCGATCTGGCGGTACATCCGCGGCTGCGTGTAGCTGGGGTCGTCGGCCTCGTTGTGGCCCCAGCGCCGGTAGCAGACCAGGTCGACCACGACGTCCTTGGCGAAGCGCTGGCGGAAGGCGAAGGCCAGGCGCATCACGCGGACACAGGCCTCGGGGTCGTCGCCGTTGACGTGGAAGATGGGGGCCTGGACCATCTTCGCGACGTCGGTGCAGTAGATGGTGGAGCGACCCTGCTCGGGCGACGTCGTGAAGCCCAGCTGGTTGTTGATGACCAGATGGACGGTGCCGCCGGTGCGGTAGCCGCTCAGCTGGGACATCGTCAGCGTCTCCTGCACGACCCCCTCCCCGGCGAAGCCCGCGTCGCCGTGGAGCAGGATCGGCAGGATGTCGACGGCCTGCCCGTCGGGGGACCGGTCGCCGAACTCGTCGATGAGCGCCCGCGCCATTCCCTCCACGACCGGGTTCACGGCCTCCAGGTGGCTGGGGTTGGACGACAGCGCCACCTCGATCTCGTTGCCGGACCGGGAGCTGTGCGTGCCCGACGAGCCGAGGTGGTACTTGACGTCCCCGGAGCCCTGCACCGAGTCCGGGTCGACGTCGCCCTCGAACTCCCGGAAGATCTTCTCCGGGCGCTTGCCCAGGATGTTGACGAGCACGTTGAGCCGCCCGCGGTGGGCCATGCCCATGACCGCGTGACCGATCCCGTCGTCGGCCGCGGACTCCAGCACGGCGTCGAGCATGGGGATGGTCGACTCGGCGCCCTCGAGGCTGAAGCGCTTGTGCCCGATGTACTTCGTGTGCAGGAACTTCTCGAAGGCCTCCGCGGCGTTGAGCCGGCCGAGGATGTGGCGCTGGTCGTCGGGGTCCAGCCGGGTCGAGACGCCCTCGACGCGCTCCTGCAGCCAGCGCTTCTGCGCCGGCTCCGCGATGTGCATGTACTCGACGCCGACCGTGCGGCAGTAGGCGTCGCGCAGCAGTCCCAGGATGTCGCCCAGCGTCATCCGCTCGGGCCCGCCCAGCCCGTCGGTGAGGAACTCCCGGTCGAGGTCCCAGATCGTCAACCCGTAGGTGGCGGGGTCGAGCTCGGGGTGGACGCGCTTGTAGGACAGCGACAGCGGGTCGAGGTTGGCGATGAGGTGGCCGCGCACCCGGTACATGTTGATGAGCTGGTGCACCTGGATGAGCTTGTCGCCCTGGACGTCCCCCCGGTCCGACACCAGCCGGGAGTGCTCGTCGGCACGCCAGCGGACCGGCTCGTAGGGGACGTGCAGGCTCCGAAAGATCTCGTCGTAGAAGCCGTGCCCGCCGGTGAGCAGCTCGTCGACGGCCTTGAGGAACAGGCCGCTCTCCGCGCCCTGGATGACGCGGTGGTCGTACGTGGAGGTCACCGTGATGACCTTGCCGACGCCGATCTCGGCCAGCGTCCGTGGGTCGGCGCCCTGGTACTCGGCCGGGTAGCCGATCGCGCCGACGCCCACGATGACGCTCTGCCCGCGCATGAGTCGCGGCACACTGCCCACGGTGCCCACCGTGCCGGGGTTGGTCAGGGTCGCCGTCGTGTCGGCGAACATGGCCGGGTCGAGATCGTCCTCCTGGACCCGGTTGACCACGTCGGTGTAGGCGTGCAGGAAGCCCGCGAAGTCGAGGGTGTCGGCCTCCTTGACGTTGGGCACGAACAGGACCCGCCCGTCGTCGCGCTCCACGTCGACCGCCAGGCCCAGGTTGACGTGCTCGGGCCGGACGACGTGGGGCCTGCCGTCGGACTCGGCGTAGCTGGACCGCATGCTCGGCACCATCGTCATCGCCCGCACCACGGCGTAGCCGATGAGGTGGGTGAAGCTGACCCTGCCGCCCCGCACGCGTGCCAGATGGTTGTTGAGGATCCTGCGGTTGACCTCCAGCAGCTTGGCGGGCACCACCCGGATGGACGTGGCCGTGGGGACCTGGAGGCTGTCGCTCATGTGCTCGGCGATGCGCGCGGCGACGCCGCGCATCGGCGTGGCGCCCTCGGGCAGCCGCTCCCGCGACGGCCGCGGGCGTCGATCCTGGCCGGAGGGTCGCTCGCGGGGCGGCGCCTCCCCCGCATCGCCGGTGCCGCGGCCGTCGCCGACGGGGGGCGCCGGGGCCGACCGGGTCGGGGACGCCGTGGCCGCGCGCTGGCCACGCTGACTGGCGGGGGTGTAGTCGGAGAAGAACTCATGCCAACTCTCGGCGACCGAGTCGGGGTCGGCGAGGTACTGGCGGTACATCTCGTCGACGACCCAGTAGTTGGCGCCGAAGCGGCGTTCCGTCGTCTGGTCGTCAGCCATGGTCTGGTGTCCTGCCGCCTGCTGCCCGGGGCGGTCGGGTTCGGCGTGTCGGCGCCCGCCCTGGTGCGGCTCGCCGGTGCTGGCCTGCCGCACGATGCTACCCGCGCAGGGTAGCCGGCACCCTCTGTGCCGGCCCCGGGGGTGGTGCGCCGCCGCTACGCTGCGCCGCCATGGGGCGGAGCACGGAGCGGATCGAGTTCACCGGCTCGGGGGGCGGCAGCCTCTCGGCAGTGATCGACGCGCCCGGCGACGGCGACGGCCGCGGGCTCGTGCTCGCCCACTGCTTCACGTGCTCCAAGGACCTGCCCACGATGGTCACGCTGGCCCGCGGGCTGGTCGCGGCCGGCCACACCGTGCTGCGCTTCGACTTCACCGGCCTGGGCGACAGCGAGGGCGACTTCGCGGACACGACGTTGTCGACCGACGTCGACGACGTGGCGCGCGCCGTGGCGGCGCTGTCGGACCGCGGCGTCGAGCCGGTCGGCGCCGTGGGCCACAGCTTCGGCGGCCTAGCCGTCCTGCTGGCGACGCACCGCCTGCCGACGGTCCGGGCCGTCGCCGTCGTCAACACACCGTGCGGCACCGGCCACCTGCGCGGCGTGCTGGCCGACGCCGAGGACCGCATCCGTGCCGAGGGACGCGCGGATGTGCGGCTGGGGGGCCGCCCCGTCACGATCGGCGCCGCGCTGCTGGACGACCTCGACGAC
>JAHWKQ010000252.1 GCA_019347785.1 Actinomycetota bacterium | reverse complement strand
CGATCCGCGACGGGTCGTCGGACACCGTGAAGCCGGCCTGCCGCAGCGCGCGCCGCAGCGGTTCCTCGCCGATCGGGAACACCGTCGCGCCCGGGTGGCGCCGGGCGAGCCAGCGGGTCAGCGCCGCGACGCTGGTGAGCACGTCGGCCGGGTCGGCGGGAAGCCCGAGCGCGGTCAGCCGGCGCGCGTAGCTGCGCGGGTCGCTGGTGGGATTATTCGACAGGAACAGCACGCGCCGCCCCAGCCGCCGCAGCCCCTCGACAGCGCGGGCGGCTCCCGGCAGAAGCTCGTCGCCCAGGTAGACGGTGCCGTCGAGGTCCAGCAGATAGCCGCCGTAGAGGCGGTCGGGGGCGCGGAACAGGCCGGTGGTCCCCGTCATCCGGTATCCATGGCCGGGGCCGCCGTCAACCCCGTCCGGGGACGGACTGCCCGTAACCGCGCAGCTTCTCGGCCACCTCCTCGACCTGGTCCGCCGACAGCAGCCTGGGCTCGCCCAGCGCCCGCGCCTGGTAGTAGACCCGGCAGATCCACTCCAGGTACAGGCTGCGGGCGTAGGCCCGCTCGATCGACTCCCCGGTCGTCGATGCGCCGTGGTTGGCCAGCAGGACCGCGGTGCGGCCCCGCAGGGCACGATCCATGTGCCCGGCCAGCTCCCGGGTGCCGTAGGTGGCATACGGGGCGACCCGCACCGGGCCCCCGAGCAGGGCGATCATGTAATGGACCGGCGGCAGCTCGTCGAGCAGCACCGACAGCGTCGTCGCGTACGGCGGATGGGTGTGCACGACCGCCCGGGCGTCGGTCCGCGCGTACACCGAGGTGTGCATCGGCACCTCGCTGGTCGGTTCCAGCTCGCCGTCGACCTGCCCGCCGTCCGGCTCGATGACGCAGATGAGCTCGGGTTGCAGGTCGGCATAGTCGACGCCGCTCGGGGTGACCGCAATCAGGTCCCCGGAGCGGACGGACAGGTTGCCCGAGGTGCCGACGGTCAGGCCGTCGGGCGCGAGCCGCTGGGAGAACTCGACCAGGCGCTCACGCTCCCGCTGCAGTTGCATGTCCCTCCTCTCGCCGCCGCGGCAGGATGGCGCACGGGGGGCCGCGCGCCGCTAGGGCAGGGCGACGTGGTCATCCAGGAACCCGCGGGCCGACGCCGTGTCGAGCCGGTACGTCACGTTGGTGGCGCGGCAGACCGCGTCGCCGGTGATGGTGATCGCCACGACCAGGTTCGAGCTCGTGCCGCCCAGGAAGTCGGGGCCGCCCGAGTCGCCGTAGCAGGTGCCGGCGTCGCCCGTGGCGGGGTTCTGCGACAGGCGCAGCCACGAGCTCGTGAGCGCCCGGAAGCTTGCGGCGGCGCGCCGGCGCAGCGCGTCCTCCAGGAAGAACGGCCGCCCGCCGCCCGTTACCCGCTCGCGGGTCCCGTAGCCGACCGCCGTGAAGCGCCGCCCGCGCAGCTCGAGCCGCCCGAGCAGGCCCGCCTCGGGCAGCTCGGCCGGCTGGATGCCGCTGACCGGCTCGTCGAAGACGACGACCGCGATGTCGTGGGGATCGGACCGGCGCCGGCCGTGCAGCGGGTCCGCGTGGAACGTTCCCGTGTGGATCGGCGAGTCGTCGCCCACCTCGGAGTCGAAGGTCACGCCGAACGAGCCGTCGCCCGGCCGGCAGTGGGCGGCCGTGAGGAGTACGCGCGGCGAGACGAGGGTGCCCGAGCAGAACGCGAGCAGGCCGTCGTCGTCGATCCGGACGAGGGCCCCGACGTTGGGGTGGGCGTTGCCGTCGGGCACGCCGTAGGTGATCGCCTGGGCGGGGCCTGACAGGGAGACGAGGAGCGCCGCCACGGCGACCACGACACGTCGGGGCACGAGCGGATCCTTCTGTGTGACCCGGGCACCCGCCGCCCGAGATGGTCCCGCGAGCCTACGCGCCGGGTGGGGTCGGGGGAAAGGCCGACGCCGCCCGTCCGGGCGACGCGGCACAATGGCGAGGATGCGCGTGCACCAGTGCCCCAAGTGCGAGCTGCGCTTTCTCGACGAGGCGGAGGTGAAATCGCATCTGATCGTCGACCACGGCTTGTCCGGCGAGCAGCTGGAGGAGCCCCTGCACGGCGTCCACCGCCGTCACGAGCCGCCGGACCCCACGCGCGGCGCGCGCGGCGTGCCGTCCTCGGGGTCGCGGGCCCCGCAGGGACGACCATGACGCGCACCGTCACCTCGGTCATCGACGGCAAGGCCCAGGACGAGGCGCCCGGGGGCTGGGTGGAGTCCCGGAATCCGGCCCACACCGACGAGGTCGTGGGGCGCGTCGGGCTCGGCGACGCGGGCACCCTCGCCGAGGCGTGCCGGGCGGCCCGCACCGCCCAGCGCGCGTGGGCGGCGGTGCCCGCGCCGGTGCGTGGTCGCGCGGTCCGCCAGGTCGGCCACCTCGTGAGCCAGAACAAGGAGGCGCTGGCGCGGCTCGTCACACGCGAGATCGGCAAGCCCTACGCCGAGTCGCTGGGCGAGGTCCAGGAGATCATCGACACCTGCGACTTCTTCCTCGGCGAGGGGCGGCGCCTGTACG
>JAHWKQ010000251.1 GCA_019347785.1 Actinomycetota bacterium | reverse complement strand
GGTGACCAGACCGGTCCCCTCCGGGTCACGGGCCGTGGCCAGGTACTCGTGCCAGGCGAGCAGGCGGGGGTACAGGTCTCGCAGGAACGCCCGCGCCTCCGCCACGGCGGTCCCTCCCTCCCGCTGGGCGGCCTGCCACACGGCCCGCGCCCCGATGGCGTGCGCGGGTGGCTGACACAGCCCGCTCGTCCGGGGCTCGACCGGCGCCGCCTCGTTGCGCACGGCACACGCCCACCGGTCGTGGCCGGGGAAGTAGCCGTCGGCGGCCGACGGGTCGAAGACGATGTGGGGCACCATCCCGTTGTCCCACTGCCCGCGGAACAGGGTGCGCAGCTCGCTGGCGGCGCGGCGGCTGTCGAGGCGGGCCAGACCGATCGCGATGAAGGCGCTGTCCCAGCTCCATTGGTGGGGATACAGGCCTGGGGAGGCCTTGGTCCGGCCTCCCAGGTCATTTCCGTGGAGGACCGCGGCGGCGTCCTCGACCAGCGTCGACCCCGACGAGGGAGTCATTGGAACGATCACCTCGCCCGTGTCGGCTGTCGGCTCGTCGTACCGGTGTTCGTAGCGTATGCGGCACGCGCCGTTACGCTGGGTTGTCCGTCCGGACGAGAGCCGCGAGCGGGAGGTGGGCGTGGACCCGGACCAGGACCGGCCCCGCACGGCGCTGGTCGCCGGAGGCACCGGCGCGCTGGGCGGGGCCGTCGTCGAGCTCCTGCTCGAGGCCGGGGAGCGGGTGTGCGTCCCGTGGGTCGATTCCGCGGAGGCCGACCGCCTGCGCGACACGCACGCGGCGGCGGAGCGCGAGGGCGTCCTGCGGCTGTCCGAGTGCGACGCGGCCAACCCCGACCAGTTGGCCGCGCTGCTCGACGTGCTGCGCGCCGACTGGGGCCCGCTGTGGCTGGGATGCTCGCTCGCGGGCGGGTGGGCGGGCGGCGCGGCCGTGGGCGATCTGGACGACGTGGCGCTGCTCGACCGGATGCTCCGCGTGAACCTGCGCACGGCCCTGGTCGTGGCCCGTGAGGGCCTGCGCCACATGGGCTCCGCCGGGGGACGCCTCGTGTTCGTCGGCTCCCGCGCCGTCGAGCGGCCCGCGGCCGGGCAGGCCGCCTACACCGCCGCGAAGGCGGGCGTGCTCTCGCTCGTGGCGACCCTGGCCGTGGAGCTGCGCGGCAGCGGACGCACGGCCAACGCGGTCGTGCCCAAGGTGATCGACACGCCCGCGAACCGCAGGGCCATGCCCGACGCCCGCCACGACCGCTGGGTGCCGCCGCGGGCGATCGCGAAGGTCATCGCCTGGCTGGCCGGCCCCGACGCGTGGCTCGTGTCGGGCGCGGCCATCCCCGTCCACGGCGACAGCTGACCCGGCTACAGTCCCTTCGCGGCACGATGCCCGTGGGGAGGGTCACCTTGGCCGACGACGCGCGACTGGCAGCGAGCGGCGCTCGTCGCCTGGGCGAGGCCCTGGCGGACGCGCGGGCCGGCGTCGCCTTCACGGGAGCCGGGATCTCCACGGAATCAGGCATCCCCGACTTCCGCTCGCGGGACGGGCTGTGGAGCCGCTACCGTCCGCGGGACTTCTCCTTCTCCCGCTACGTCGCCTCGCCGCAGGTGCGGGTGGAGGCCTGGCGCCGTCGGCGGGAGCTGTGGAGCAGGCCGCCGCGGCCCAACCCGGGGCACCTCGCCCTGGCCGGCCTCGAACGGGCGGGGCGCCTCGCCGGCGTGGTCACGCAGAACGTCGACGGCCTGCACCAGGCCGCCGGCTCGCGCCGCGTCGTGGAGCTGCACGGCAGCTCGCGCTTCGTCATGTGCATCGGGGCGCGGCCGCGTGCGGGCACCCCCGCGGGCTGCGGCTTCCGCGCCGGCCAGGACTGGGCGCTCGCCCGCCACGAAGCCGGGGAGGCCGACCCCGGCTGTCCGGACTGCGGCGGGCTCGTGAAGTCGACCGCGGTGAGCTTCGGCCAGAACCTGTTCCCCGGTGTCCTCGACGAGGCCACGCGGCTGGTGCGCTCAGCCGACCTCGTCGTGGCGGTGGGCTCCACCCTTCGGGTGCATCCGGCCGCCGGGCTGCCGGCGGCGGCCGCGCGCGCCGGCGTCCCGCTGGCGATCGTCAACGACGAGCCGACGTCGCTCGACGAGGTGGCCGACCTCGTGGTCCGGGGGCGCGCCGGGCGGGTGCTGTCCGCCGCGGCCGTTCTCGCGCTGGCCTGAGCCGCCGGCCGGCGGCTACTCCCAGGCGGCGACCTTCGGGTGGTCCTGCGCCACGGCCCCCACCTTGGCGGCGCCCCCCGGCGAGCCGAGCCCGGTGACGTTGTCGTCGAAGAACTCGGCGTTGATGGGGGTGAACTCTTTCCACTCGTCGGGAACGTCGTCCTCGTAGAAGATGGCCTCGACCGGGCAGGCAGGCTCGCAGGCGCCGCAGTCGACGCACTCGTCGGGCTGGATGTACAGCATCCGCTCGCCCTCGTAGATGCAGTCGACCGGGCACTCCTCGACGCAGGATCTATCCTTCACGTCGATGCACGGCTCTGCGATGGTGTAGGTCATACTCGCTCCTCGAC
>JAHWKQ010000250.1 GCA_019347785.1 Actinomycetota bacterium | reverse complement strand
GGCACGTCACCCCCGACCGCAAGAGCGAGCGCGAGGCCGCGCCACGCGTGGAGGTCGTCGACCGCTCGCGGCGGCCCGCCGACCGGCGCGCGCGGCTGGCTCAGGCCACCACCCGGGCGATCAGCGCGGTGGTCGGCGACGGCGGAGTCGTCGTCGTGCTGGCCGCCCGGGCGGGACAGGGCGCAGCCCTGGTGTGCTCGGGCTGCGGGCAGCGGCGCACCTGCCCGCGTTGCACCGCCACCGTGGCGGCCCACCGCGACGGCGACGGCTGGCGCTGCCCCTCGTGCGGGGACGACATCGCGCCTTCGCCGTGCCCGGAGTGCGGCGACGCACGCACCGCCCCGCTGGCCGCGGGCGCCGGCCGGCTGGCGCAGGAGCTGCGCCGCTCGTATCCGGACGCCGCGGTCACCCGCATGGAGGGGTTCGCCGCCGAGGGCCCCAGCGCCCGCCCGGCGCTGGCCGTGATGACCCGCGGAAGCGTGCTGGACCGGCCCGCCTGGCTCGGTGGCCGCCCCGCCGACCTGCTGGTCCTGCCCGACGCCGACGCGTGGCTGGCCCGCCCTTACCTGCAGGCCCGCGAGGACGCACTGCGGCTGTGGCTGGCGGCCGGGCGGCAGGCCCAGCGGGTCGTCCTCCAGACCCACGACCCGCCTGACCCGACGATCCAGGCGTTCGTCCGCTGGGATCCCGACGGCTGGTGGCAGCGCGAGGCGCAGGCGCGCGCCCCCCTCTCGTTCCCCCCCGCCGGGCATCTGATCGCGATCACCGCTCCCGCGGCCCCTGGAAGCCAGGCCGAGCACCTCGCGGAGGAGCTGCGCGAGGCCCGGCTCGGTGCGGTCATGGGGCCCGACGCGAGCGGGCGGGTGCTCGTGAAGACCGCCGACCTGCGTGGCACGTTAGAGGCCCTCGCGCCGCTGCGGCGGCGCTGGGGCCACGACGGCGCGCGCGTCCGCGTCGACGTGGACTGCGACCCCTGACCACCAACGAGGAGCCCGTGACCCCGCTCGAGATCCGCCTCTTCGGCGACCCGGTCCTGCGCGCCACCGCGCCTGAGGTCACGGAGTTCGACGAGCGGCTGACCACCTTCGCGGACGACCTGCTGGCGACGATGCGGGCCGCCAACGGGGTCGGGCTCGCGGCGAACCAGGTCGGGGTGCTGAAGCGCTTGTTCGCGTGGGAGCTCGTCGACCTCGGGCACGGCTGGCTGGTCAACCCGCAGGTCGTCGAGAGCAGCCTGGAGGTGCAGGTCGGGGACGAGGGCTGCCTGTCCTTCCCAGGCCTGTTCTATCCCACCGAGCGACCGGTGAGGGTGCGGATGCGCTGGCAGGACCTGCACGGTGAGGAGCAGGTGACCGAGGCCGCAGAGCTGCAGGCCCGCGTGTTCCTCCACGAGCTCGACCATCTGAACGGCGTGCTGTTCATCGACCACCTCGCCCGTCACGACTACAAGGACGCGATGCGGCGCATCCGCCGTGGCGAGCTGCTCGAAGCCCCGATCGACGAGCCGAGCTCGGCCCAGCTGTGAGGATCTGCTTCTTCGGCACCCCGCGCCCGGCGGTCCCTTCCCTGGAGGCGTTCCTCGCTGCCGACGACATCGACGTCGTGGCCGTCGTCACCAACCCGGACCGGCCCGCAGGACGCGGGTACCAGCTCACGCCGCCACCGGTCAAGGAGGTCGCCGTCGCCACGGGCGTGCAGGTGTGGCAGCCCGCAAAGGCCCGGGAGATCGTCGACGACCTGCGGGCCCTCGACGTCGACGCCTGCGCGGTGGTCGCCTACGGCGCCCTCCTGCCTGCCGACGTGCTGGCCGCCGGCGGCAAGGGCTTCGTCAACCTCCACTTCTCCCTGCTGCCGGCGTGGCGCGGAGCGGCGCCGGTGCCGTGGGCCATCCGCCACGGCGACGAGGTGCTGGGGGTGACCTGCTTCGTGCTCGACGAAGGGATGGACACCGGCCCGATCCTGTCGGAGTGGAGCACCCGGCTGCGCGACGGCGAGACGGCCGGCGAGGCCACCGAGCGGCTGGCCGCCGCCGGCGCGAACGAGCTGGTCGAAGCCCTCCGCGGGCTCGTGCACGGCACGATCGAGCCGCGGGCGCAGGACCACGCCGCGGCCACCTACGCGCCCAAGATCACCCCCGAGGACGCGCGCGTCGACTGGGGCGCCAGCGCCGCCGAGGTCGACCGGGTCGTCCGCGCCTTCAACCCGATGCCCGGCGCGTTCACCGAGGCTCGCGACCACCGTCTCAAGCTCCACCGCGTCACCGTGGCGCGCGACGCCGCAGCGGGTGAGCCGGGCCGCGTCGTGGACCACGACGAGGGCGCGCCGGTGGTCGCCTGCGGGCAGGGCGCCGTCCGCCTCGACGAGGTCCAGCCCGCCGGCAAGGCGCGGATGGACGGCCGCTCGTACGCCAACGGCTACCGGCCCCAGCAGCTGGGATGATCCCGGAGGGCGTCGCCAGCCGCCAGCTGGCGTGGCGGGCGCTGCGCCGCGTCCACGCCGATGACGCCTGGGCCGCTCCGGTCGTCGTCCGCCGGGGCGGCGGCGGCGGCCGGGACGCCCGGGA
>JAHWKQ010000249.1 GCA_019347785.1 Actinomycetota bacterium | reverse complement strand
GGCCGAGCGGGGCGATGTGCAGGGCCCCGCCGGACACGTACGCGACCCGCCGGCCAACCGGGTCCGGGCGCGGGTCGACGACCGTCGCGCCGGCGGGGAGACGGCGCACCGGGCCCGCCGCCCCGGGCCGGGGATCCAGGCCGGCCACGAACAGCTCGCCGCGGAGGGCGAAGGCGGCCAGGCCCAGCGCGCGGTCGGTCGCGTAGGCGACGACTCCGCCCGCGCTCTCACGGGTGCGCTCCCGCCGGGCCCGCTCCTCGACGGGAAGGTCGCCGTCGACGCCCGCCCCCAGGCGGGCGGGGTCGGCGACGAGCCGCTCCCGACCGGTCGCCACGTCCAGCACCCACAGGCACGACAGGGGGTCGTGGCCACTGGCCGCGCGCAGGAACGTCACCCGGCTGCCGTCCGGGGCGACGCGGAACCCCCGCGGGCGCCCCAGCGTGAAGCGGCGCGTGCGGGCGTACTCGGCCGGGAACGCCCCGTGCGCGTCCACGCAGCCCGCCGTCAGGAGGTGGACCGACGGCGGGGGCAGCGGCGCTCGTGGCCCGGCCGCACCCAGGTCCAGGCCAGGCAGTGGGGGCAGCGGGTCCCGTCGCGCACGCTCGGGTTCCCCTCCAGCACCCGGGGCAGGGTGACGTCGAGGTCGGCGCAGACGAACGCCTCGTACGCCTTCTCCGCCAGCTGGCGGTTGCGGGCGGCGAGGTCCTCGAGCGCTCGCTGGGGGTCCAGCGGCGCGCCGTCGGCGACGAGCCGGGCCAGCAGGTGCGCGGTCTCCGGGGCCGCCGGGTCCAGGCCGTCGAGGGTGGCGACGCGCAGCGGCTCGGGCAACGCGATCGGCAGCCCGCGCTCGACCCACCGGCTCCACAGGCGAAGTCCCTCGGCGCGGTCTCGGGCGGCCGCCCGGTCGACCGCACGCTGTACCCGGGCGCCGACGCCGTCGAGCAGCCCGTGGTCGCGCAGCCACGCCAGCGTCGCGTCGACACGCGGGCCGTCCACGGGCACGCGGTCGGCCAGCGCCGCGAGCTGGTCGCGGTAGTGGTCGTGGGCCAGGGCGAGCGTCTCCGGCGTCACCGGGAGCCGGGCGACGTTGGCGGCGAGCAGCGCGTCGACCGCCGGGGCGAGGGGCCCGGCGCGCCGTGCCGCGGCGGCCTCGGCCAGCCACCGGTCGTCTGGGACGGCGGGCAGCGCGAGCCGCAGATGGGGCTCCCGTCGCAGCAGGTCCGACGCCACCGCCGGGCGCCGTGCCACCGACTCGAGGTCCTCCTCGAGGGCCTCTCGCAGCCACTGCCAGATGAGGCCGTGGGCGGTCCTGATGTCCTCGGCCACGCGCTCGGCGTGTCCGGCCAGCCCGAGGCGGACGGCGGTGCGCAGGGCCGCTCGCGCCTTGCGCAGCGCGGGCTGCCGCTCGGCCAGCACCGGCTTGCACTCCTGTGGGTGGCGGCCGAACAGCTCCCAGAGCGCGAACAGGTCCCGGTAACGGCCGCGCGCGGCGGAGGCGACGAAGTGGCGGGCCAGGGCCGCGGGGCCAAGCAGCGCCCCCGCCGTCACCGGCGGCAGGTCGGTGACCAGGCTCTCGCGGACCCGTCGGGGCAGGCGCGCCAGCCGCGGGTCGGGCGAGCGCAGGTAGCGCAGGGCCTCCTCGTTGCTGGCGCCGATCCGCCGGACCACGTCGGGTGGTGACACGGCGGAGGCGGTCGCCATCGGCTCCTCCATGCGGTCGCCCGGACCGCTGTCGGGACCGGATCCCGCGGGACGCGCGGTCGCGCGGTGGTCGGTGGAAAGGGGCCACGCGGGTGAGGAGGCCCGGGGCCTGCGCCCGCCGGCAGGGATCCAGGATAGCGGTGCCCGCCGCCGGCGGGGCGCCGCGACCGGCGTCACCCGCCCCGGGGGATCTGCAGCTCCAGGCCCACCGGCAGCTCCTCGTCCGGGCCGATGCCGTTGGCCCGCTGCAGGGCGGAGACCCTCGACGAGTCGCCGTAGAAGCGCGCGGCGATCTCCGACAGGGTGTCCCCCGAGACGACGGTGTACGTCCGCCCGTCGCCGCCCGGGGACGCGTGGCCGGTCGCGGGGTGGGACCGCTCGCCGCCGCCCCCCGCCGGCGAGGGGCGCGGCGAGGGCTGCCCGACGGTCGGCGCGGACTCGTCGGCGAGCGTCTCGCCACGACGGCGGTACCGCTCGTTCTCCGCGGACAGCTTCGTCACCTTGGCCCGCAGCCGGTCGAGCGGCTCGCCGTCGACCCCCGGCCCCGCGCTCCAACGGCCGACGAGGAACGCCAGCACCACGACGACGGCCCAGAACACCATGCGGCCCCACAGCAGCCCCGTTCCGGCCGGCGCGCTGGCCCGTGCGTCGCTCATCCTGACCCGTGTCCTATCACGGCCCGGGGCGATCCCAAGGGACCCGGCGCGTGTCAGTCGGCGCCAAGGCCGCGCAGGTCCTCGGGGAGGTTGACGTTGCGGGCGAACGCGGCCGCGGGGTCGACCGCGGCCCACACGGAGGCGTCGACGACCCGCGCGCCCAGGGCGACGGCCGCGGCCGTCGCGGAGCGCCGGCCGGCCGCCAGGCGCCGGCG
>JAHWKQ010000059.1 GCA_019347785.1 Actinomycetota bacterium | reverse complement strand
GGCGCCCGTGATGAAGAACAGCCGGTCGGAGGGCAGCGCGGCCCGCATCTGTCGCAGCGTCTCCACCGTGTACGTGCGGCCCGGCCGGTCGATCTCCATCCGACTGACGCTGAAGGCGGGGTTCGCCGCGGTGGCCAGAAGGGTCATGACGTAGCGGTGCTCGGCCGACGTCTCCTGCTCCTTCTGCCACGGCTGACCCGCGGGGACGAAGATGACCTCGTCGAGATCCAGGTCGTAGCGGGCCTGGTCCGCGGTGACGAGGTGGCCGAGGTGGATGGGGTCGAACGACCCGCCCATGATGCCGATGCGCCGAGGGGTGGCGCCCTGCCCGTCCCCGCTCACCACGTCACCCGGCGCCCCGCGGCGCTGCCGCTCATTCGCGCACCTGGCCGTCGCCCTCCACGACGTACTTCGTCGTGGTCAGCTCGGGCAGCCCCATCGGCCCGCGCGCGTGCAGCTTCTGGGTCGAGATGCCGATCTCGGCGCCGAACCCGAACTCGCCGCCGTCGGTGAAGCGGGTCGAGGCGTTGACCATGACCGCGGCGGCGTCGACGGCGGCGACAAAGCCGCGGGCCGCGGCCCGGTCGCCGGTGACGATCGCCTCGGTGTGGCGCGTGCCGTGCCGGGCGATGTGCGCGACGGCCTCGTCCAGGCTGTAGACGACGCGGACGGCCAGCGTCAGGTCCAGGTACTCGGTGTCCCAGTCGGCGTCGCCGGCAGGCTCGGCGCCGGCCAGCGCCTGCGCCCGCTCGTCGCCGCGGAGCGTCACACCGTCCTGCCGCAGGGCCTCGCCGATGCGTGGCAGGAACGTGTCGGCGATCCCGGCGTGGACCAGCAGCGTCTCGGCCGCGTTGCACACGCTGGGCCGCTGCGCCTTGGCGTTGCGCGTGATCCGCTCGGCCATGGCCAGGTCCGCGGCCGCGTCGACGTAGACGTGGCAGTTGCCCACGCCCGTCTCGATGACGGGGACCTGCGTGTCGCCGACCACCGCCTGGATGAGGCCGGCGCCGCCCCGCGGGATCAGCAGGTCGACCAGGCCGCGCGCCCGGGTCAGCTCCTTGACCGAGGCGCGCGACGTGTCCGGGATCAGGCACACGGCGTCCGCCGGCAGGCCCTGGGCGCACAGCCCCGCGCGCAGCACCTCCGCGAGCGCGGTGTTGGAGTGGATCGCCGCCGAGGAGCCCCGCAGCACGCACGCGTTGCCGCTCTTCAGCGCCAGCCCGGCCGCGTCGACCGTGACGTTCGGTCGTCCCTCGTAGACCATCGCGACGACGCCGAGCGGCACCCGCACCTGGCGGATCTGCAGGCCGTTGGGAAGGGTGGACCCGCGCACCACCTGCCCGACGGGGTCGGGCAGGTCCGACAGTGCGCGCAACGCATCGGCGACGGCGCCCAGCCGGGCCGTGTCCAGCGTGAGGCGGTCCAGCAACGCCGCCGGATGGTCGTGGGCCCGGGCCGCCTCCAGGTCGCGGGCGTTGGACTCCAGGATCCGGGGATGGGCGTCGTCGAGCGCGGCGGCCATCGCGTGCAGGGCGCCGTCGCGCACGGCTGCGGAGGCGGCGGCGACCTCCGGCGCGGCCGCCTTGGCGCGCGCGCAGACCTGCAGCACGGTCGACACGGTCTCACCTCCCCCACGCAGGAGCCCGTGGGCATGGTATCGCCGCCCCCGGGGGCCCGCGCGGCGGCGGTCAGCCGCCGGTGGCCGACTCCTCGGGATGCTCGCGCAGGCGGCGAGCCGCGCGGCGGCCGAGCGCCGTCAGCGGCGAGGCGGTCAGCCCCGACTCCAGCGTCCCGCCCCGGCGCGAGTTCAGCGGTCGGCGGGGTGCGTCGGGCAGCATCCGCGCGGCCACCGCCGACAGGCGGGCGACCCCGCCGGGGAACAGCCCGGTCGTCCAGCAGGCCAGATGAGCGGGAGCGCCGAGGATGACCTCCGCCCTGCCCCGCCGCGCCGCCCGGACGATGCGCCGGGCGGCGCGCTCCGCGCTCATGGTGATCAGCGGGGCGTTGGCCAACAGCGCGAACCAGGCGTACTCGGCGGGGCGGTCGCCTTTGACCATGACGTTGCGGGGGGACCCCGTGCGCATGAGCCCGGGCACGACCGTCGTCACCGCCACCCCGTCGGCGGCCAGCTCGGCGTGCATGCCCCGGGAGAAGCCGACCGCGGCGTACTTGGCGCACGCGTAAGGCAGCAGCCGGGGGGGACTGAGCCGCCCGCCGATGGAGGTCACGTTGACGACCCTGCCGGAGCCGTGGGCGCGCAGGTGCGGAAGGGCCGCCAGCGTCAGGTGCACCACCCCCCAGAACATCGTGTCCATGGCGTTGTGGAAGTCCTCGAGCGTCTGGGTCCACACGGGCCCGAGCGACATCACACCGGCGCTATTGACCAGCACGTCCAGGCGCCCGTAGCGGGCGACGACAGCGGCCACGAACCGCTCGACGGCGTCGGCGTCGGTCACGTCGCACGGCTCGGCGAACACCTCCGCGCCCCCTGCCTCCAGCTCTCGGCGGGCCCCCTGTAGGTGGTCGGCGTCGCGGGCGCAGATCGCCAGCCGCGCACCGTCGTCGGCGAAGGCCCGGGCCACCGCGAAGCCCAGGCCCCGCGAGGCGCCGGTGACGACGACGACCCGCCCGCGCAGGTCCAGGGCCCGTCGAGCCGTCATGTCGTCTTCTCCTGCCGCCGTCGGTCGCGGTCCCATGGGTCCCCGCTGAGGGCAGTGGTGACACGCTAGCGTGTGCCGGGCGCCGGGCCGGCGGCGCGCCGGGACCCGGACTGGAGTGGAGCGACACGGGATGGCTGACTTCGAGCAGGCGCTGCGGGACAGGATCGCCCGTAACGCCGAGCTGGCGCGCGAGCGCGAGCAGGCCGAGCGGGACCTCGAGCGCCTCGAGCGCGAGCGCCGCGAGGCGGAGGCCGGGGCCGACCGGGAGCGTCACGAGGCGCGCATGGCACGCCACGCCGAGCTCGCCGACCGCCTGGCCACCGCGGCCCGGGGCCTCAAGGCCGCCTCCCCGGAGAAGTTCGTCGTCCGCCTCGGCTGGACCGAGTCCGGCGAGGAGTTCATCGCCAAGATCTCCACGCGGCAGACCTGGCCGGCCCGCACCCTGCTCGTCGAGCTCGACCGTGACGACGACGAGGTGCTCGTGCGCTGGGACACCGAGGTGGGCAACGCGCTGGAGCTGTGGCGGCTCCTGGAGGTCGACACGGGCCTGATCGAGACGCTGGTGCTGCAGGCCGCCGACCAGGAGCTGTGGCGGGCCGGCGCCGTGCCGCCGTTCCCCGGCTCGTCCGGCTGACCCGGGCGGCTCAGGCCACGACGACCAGCGAGTCGCGGTGGATGACCTCGCGGTCGTAGCTCGGGCCGAGCTCGGCCACCAGCTCGCGGGTCGACCGGCCCAGCAGGCGGCCCAGCTCGGTGCGGTCGTACCCGACGAGCCCGCGCGCGACGACCCGCCGGTCGGGGCCGACGACCTCGACGGCGTCGCCGCGGGCGAAGTCGCCGGTCGCGTCGAGCACTCCCGCGGCCAGCAATGACGAGCCACGCGACGTCAGCGCCCGGACGGCGCCCGCGTCGACCACGAGGCAGCCGCGGGGCTGCCGCGCGAAGGCGATCCACAGCTTGCGGCTGTCCGGGCGCCGCCGCGACGGCGGGAACCAGGTGCCCAGCGCCTCGCCGTCGACCACCCGGCGCACCACCTGGGGAGCGCGGGCGTTGGCGATCACCGCGTGCGCGGCGCTGAACGTGGCGATGCGCGCGGCCTCCAGCTTGGTGACCATGCCGCCACTGCCCACGTGCGACCCGGCCTGGCCGACGTGGCGGTCGTCGAGGGCGGCGACGTCGTCGACCCGCTCGACCAGCGGGGGTGCGGGGTCGTTTCCCGGCGCGCCGTCGTAGAGCCCGTCGACGTCGGACAGCAGCAGCAGCAGTCCGGCGCCGAGCATGCTGGCGACCAGCGCGGCGAGGCGGTCGTTGTCGCCGACGCGCAGCTCCTCGGTGGCGACGGTGTCGTTCTCGTTGACCAGCGGCACTGCGCCGAGACCGAGCAGCCGCTCGAACGTGTTGCGGGCGTTGAGGTAGCGGATGCGGTCCACCACGTCGGCGGCGGTCAACAGCACCTGGCCGCTGGCGAGGCCGTGGTCGGCGAAGCGCGCCTGGTAGCCATGCACGAGCCGGCCCTGTCCCACGCTGGCGACCGCCTGCAGGCTGGGCAGGTCGCCGGGGCGGGTGGGCAGCCCCAGCGCCCCCAGGCCCGCCGCGACGGCGCCGCTGGATACGAGCACGACCTGCACGCCGTCCTTGCCCAGCCGCGCCACCTGCGCGACGAGCTCGGCGACGAGACCGCCGTCGAGGCCGCCTTCGGGGGTGGCCAGGCTTGACGAGCCCACCTTGACCACGACCCGGCCGGGCCGCTCGTAGCGCCGGCCG
Organism: Actinomycetota bacterium; assembly: GCA_019347785.1. GTDB lineage: Bacteria > Actinomycetota > Nitriliruptoria > Euzebyales > Egibacteraceae > JAHWKQ01. Next base: position 6,169 of record JAHWKQ010000059.1, on the reverse strand, counting down.
GTCACCGTGCGGCCGTCCGATCGCCGTCCGGGGCCTCCTCGGGGGAGAACTCGAACACCAGGCCGGCGATATGGACGGCGTCCCCGTGCCCGGCGCCGGCCCGCCGCAGCGCGCCCTCCACGCCGGCGCGGCGCAGGCGGTCCTGGAGGTGCTGCACGGCCTCCTCGTTGTCGAGGTCGGTCATGTGCACCCACCGCTCGACGCGGGCGCCGGTGACCCGGAACCCGCCGTCCACGCGCACGACGGCGAAGTCGTCGGGCTCGGCGGCGACGGGGCGCAGCACGGGGCGGTCACGCGCCCGTGGCGGCGGTGCGACGCGGCGGGCCTTCACGACCAGCTCGGACAGGCGCCAGCGCAGCGCCTCCAGGCCGGCGCCGGTGATCGCGCTGCCCTCCAGCACCTCCCAACCGGCGGCCTCCAGGTCGGGGCGCACGACGGCGGGCGTGTCACTGGCGGCGTCGACCTTGTTCAGCCACACCAGCGCGGGGCGGGTGACCAGCTCCGGCTGGTAGGCCTCCAGCTCGGCGAGCACCACCCGCAGGTCCCGCCTGGGGTCCCGCTGCTCGTAGGAGGCGCAGTCCAGCACGTGCACGAGGACGCCGGCGCGCTCTACGTGGCGAAGGAAGCGGTGCCCCAGGCCGCGCCCACGGCTGGCCCCCTCGACCAGGCCGGGAACGTCGGCGACCACGAAGTCGACGTCGCCGGCTCGAACGACCCCCAGCGTGGGGGCCAGCGTGGTGAACGGGTAGTCGGCGACCTTCGGCCGCGCGGCGGACAGGCACGACACGAGTGACGACTTGCCCGCGTTCGGGAAGCCGACGAGCGCGGCGTCGGCGGCCAGGCGCAGCTCCAGCACCACCGCGGCCTGGTGGCCGGGCTCGCCGCGCTCGTGGAAGCGCGGCGCCCGGCGGGCCTGGGTCTTGAACGCCGCGTTCCCCCGCCCGCCCCGGCCGCCGGAGACGAGCACGGCCTCGTCACCCTCGGCCGCCAGGTCGGCGACGACCCGGTCGGCGTCGTCCTTGACGACCGTGCCCGGCGGCACGAGCAGGACCTCGTCGGGCCCGTCGGCGCCCCGGCGGCGGTCCCCCTCGCCGTGGCGGCCGCGCCCGGCCGCCCGGTGTGGCCGGTGGTGGTAGTCCACAAGCGTCGCGACGCTTCCGTCGGCCCGCGCGACGACGCTCCCCCCGTGGCCGCCGTCGCCACCGTCGGGGCCGCCCCGCGGCTCGTAGGGCTGGCGTGCGAAGGATGTGACGCCGTCGCCGCCGCGCCCACTGGTCACGAAGACCCTGACCTCGTCGACGAACATCGCCGCGCCAGCGTACCCCCGCAGGTGTGTCGACTTTCGCACCATGGGAGTGCGAAAGTCGACACACTCCGGGAAGTCAGGCGAGGGCGTGGTGGATGTCGGCCACCAGGTCGTCGGGGTCCTCGATGCCCACCGACAGGCGCACCAGGGTACCGGGGACCTCCAGCAGTGAGCCGGCCACGGACTGATGGGTCATGCGGGCCGGATGCTCGACCAGCGACTCCACGCCGCCCAGCGACTCGGCCAGCGTGAACACCCGGAACCGCCCGCAGGCGCGCAGCGCGCTCGGCTCGTCGGCGAGGTCGAAGGAGACCATGCCGCCGAAGTCGCGCATCTGGCGGGCCGCGACCGCGTGTCCGGGGTGGTCGGGCAGCCCCGGGTAGCGCACCCGGCGCACGGCCGGATGGCCGACCAGGGCGTCGACCACGGCCCGGGCGTTGTCGCAGTGTGCCCGCATCCGCACCGCCAGGGTCTTCAGGCCCCGCAGTGTCAGCCAGACATCCCAGGGCCCGGGCACCCCGCCGACCGCGTTGGCCAGAAAGGCGACGCGCTCGGCCAGGGCGTCGTCGCGGACGAGCACCGCCCCGCCGACGACGTCGCTGTGGCCGCCCAGGTACTTCGTCGTGGAGTGGACGACGACGTCCGCGCCCAGCGCGAGCGGCTGCTGCAGGTACGGCGTCGCGAAGGTGTTGTCGACCACGACCAGCGCGCCGCGCTCGCGCGCGAGCTCGGCCAGCGCGGCGATGTCGAAGACCGACATCAGCGGGTTCGTCGGCGTCTCGACCCACACCAGGCGCGTCGCCGGCCGCCAGGCGGCGGCGACGCCGTCCAGGTCGGACAGGTCGACGGGGTCGAAGCCCAGTCCCCAGGCGCCGTGCACCCGCTCCAGCTGGCGGTAGGTGCCCCCGTACACGTCGTCGGCCAGCAGGACGTGGTCGCCCGGGGCCAACGTGCGCAGAACCGCGTCGCAGGCCGCCATGCCCGAGGAGAACGCGACCCCGTGCGGGGCGCTCTCCAGGGCGGCCAGCGCCTCCTGCAGGGCGTCCCGGGTGGGGTTGCCGCCGCGGGCGTAGTCCCAGCCGCCGTGCTCGCCCACGGCCTGTTGCGCGAACGTGGACGTCTGGTGGACCGGGGGGACGACGGCGCCCGTGCGCGGGTCGGGGTCCTGGCCGGCGTGGATCGCCCGGGTCGAGAACCCGGTGTCGCGCCAGTTGGTCATCGACCGACCCGGGTGAGAAAGTCGAGCACGTCCGAGCGGGTCAGGACACCGACGGGCAGGGTCCCCTCGCAGACGAGCACCGCGGGGCTGCGCGCGGTCAGCACGCTCATGGCCGCCTCCACGGTGTCGCGGGCGTCCACGATGGGCAGCGGGTCCTCCATCACGTCGCCGACGGCCCGCTCCAGGACGGCCGCGTCCCGGTAGACCCGCTCGAGCAGGCCGCGCTCGCGGATGCTGCCGAGCACGTCGTCGGGGGACTCGGCGTGGTCGCCCTTGACGACCGGCATCTGGCTGACGCCGAACTCGTGGAGCGTCGCGATGGCCGCCCGCACCGGCTCGTCGGGGTGGACGTGGACGATCGCGGGCAGGTCGCCCTCCCGTGCACGCAGGACCTGCGCGATCTTCGCCGCGGCACCGGTCTTGTCGAGGAAGCCGTTCGCGGCCATCCAGTCATCGTTGTACAGCTTGGACAGGTAGTTGCGGCCCGTGTCGGGCAGCAGGACGACGACGACCGCGTCCTCGGGCAGCTCCGCGGCGACCTGCAGGGCGGCCCACGCGGCCGTGCCGCCCGAGCCGCCCACCAGGACCCCCTCCTCCCGGGTCAGCCGGCGGGCGGTCAGGAAGGAGTCGCGGTCGCTGACACGCACGTAGCGATCGACCACGGCGGCGTCGAAGGTGTCGGGGATGAAGTCCTCGCCGACGCCTTCGACGAGGTACGGGTGCGCCTCGTCGCCGGAGAACAGCGATCCCTCCGGGTCGGCGCCGACGATTTGCACCCCGGGCTTGCGCTCCTTGAGGTAGCGGCCCGCGCCGGTGATGGTGCCGCCCGTGCCGATGCCGGCGACGAACACGTCGATGCGGCCGTCGGTCTGACGCCACAGCTCCGGGCCGGTCGAGGCGTAGTGCGCACGCGGGTTGGCCTGGTTGAAGTACTGGTTGGGCTGGAAGGCGCCGGGGATCTCCCGGGTGAGCCGGTCGGCGGTCCGGTAGTAGCTGCGCGGGTCGTCGGGCCCGACGGCGGTGGGGCAGACGACGACCTCCGCGCCGAACGCGCGCAGCAGGTTGATCTTCTCCTGGCTCATCTTGTCGGGCATCACGAACACGCAGCGGTAGCCCCGCTGGGCGGCGACCAGGGCCAGTCCCGCCCCGGTGTTGCCGCTGGTCGGCTCGATGATCGTGCCGCCGGCAGCCAGCAGCCCCGCCTCCTCGGCCGCCGACACCATGGCCAGCCCGATGCGGTCCTTGACGCTGCCGCCGGGGTTGAGGTACTCGACCTTGCCCAGGATCACCGGCGCCACGGCCGCGCTGAAGCGGCGCAGGCGCACCAGCGGCGTGTCGCCGACCAGCTCGACCAGTGAGTCGTTGACGTCCACGATGCCCCCATTCTCCTCGCGTCGCCGGCCTCGGGCCCGCTCGGCGGGGGCGTCCTTCGTCAGCCGACCACGACGTCGGCGTACTTGCGTGATCCCGAGGTGCGGAACGAGACCGTGCCGTCGGCGAGGGCGAACAGGGTGTCGTCGCCCCCACGGCGGACGTTCACGCCGGGGTGGATGCGCGTCCCGCGCTGGCGGACGATGATCGTCCCGGTGAGCACGGCCTGGCCGCCGTAGCGCTTGACGCCGAGCATCTTCGGCTTGGAGTCGCGGCCGTTGTTCGACGAGCCGCCGCCCTTCTTGTGTGCCATCGGTTCGTCCTCCCTCTCGGGCGCCGGCCTCCCTCTAGGCGCTGATGTCGTCGACCCGGATCCGCGACAGCCGCTGACGGTGCCCGGCCTTGGTGCGGTTGCGGGTCTTGCTCTTGTAGGTGAAGACGACGATCTTGGACGCCTTGCGCTGCTCCACGACGCTGGCGGTCACCGAGGCCCCCGACAGCGATTCGGGGTCCACGGTCACGGCCCCGTCGTCGCCGACGAGCATGACCGGGCGGAGCCGCACCGTCCCGTCGGCGTCCGGCGCGAGCCGCTCGACGTCCAGCACGTCCCCCACGCCCACGCGGTATTGCTTGCCTCCGGTGGCGATGACGGCGTACATGGACCGGCTCCGTGGGCTCGTCAAGGTGCGGGCGGGGCGCGGGGGCGAGGAACGGGGCGCGCCACAGCACGCCAGGCGGGAAGTCTACGCCAGGGGGGCACCCGCCGCACAGGCGCGGCCGCCTCGTGTCCGACCGGATGGCCACGTGGCTCAGCTGAGACGTCGCCGCCAGGTCCGCCAGGTCCGTCGTCGCCCGATGGTCAGGCCTCGATGATCTCGCGGACCATGCGGGAGCCTCGCCCCTCGCACACGTCACAGCGCTCGGTGAACTGCTCCTGCAGGCCCTGGCTGACGTTCTTGCGGGTCATCTGCACGAGGCCGAGCTTGGAGATGTCCATAACCCGCGACTTGGTCTTGTCGCGGGCCAGCTCGCGCTTGAAGCGCTTGAGCACCTCGTCGCGGTTGGCCGGCGCGAGCATGTCGACGAAGTCGATGACGATGATGCCGCCCATGTCGCGCAGGCGCAGTTGGCGGGCGATCTCCACCGCCGCCTCGATGTTGTTCTTGAGGACGGTCTCCTCCAGGTTCGACGTGCCGACGAACTTGCCGGTGTTCACGTCGATGACCCACATCGCCTCGGTCTTCTCGATGATGAGGTAGCCGCCGGAGGCCAGCCACACCTTGCGCTCCAGCGCCCGACGGATCTGGTTGGTGACCTCGTAGGCGTCGAACAGCGGCTCCTCGCCCTCATAGAGGTTGACGCGGTCCAGAAGCGAGGGGCTGACGGCGCCGAGGTAGCCGCGCACCTGCTCCGCCAGCTCCTTGTCGTCGATGACGACGTCGCTGTGCTCGGGGCCGAAGACGTCGCGGATCACACGGATCACGAGGTCGGGCTCCTCGTACACCGGCTCGAGGGCGGCGGCCTCCTCCGCGCGCTGCTCGACCTGCTTCCAGATCCGCACGAGCCGGTCGATGTCCGCCTCGAGCTGCTCGCGGGTGGCGCCCTCGGCGGCGGTCCGCACGATCAGCCCGTACTCGTCGGGCTTGACCTCCTGGAGGATGTCCCGCAGGCGTTCACGCTCCTCGTCGGACAGCTTCCGGCTGATGCCGAGCATCCCGTCGCCCGGGGCCAGCACGCAGTAGCGGCCGGCGATCGACACGCGCTGGGTCAGCCGCGCCCCCTTCGTGCCCATGGGGTCCTTGGTCACCTGCACGACGGCCACCTGCCCGGCGGTCAGGGTCTGCTCGATACGGGGCAGCTCGTCGTCGAGGTCCGCCTCGTCGTAGTCCACCTCGCCGGCGTACAGCACGCCGTTGCGCTCCTTGCCGATGTCGACGAAGGCCGCCTCCATGCCCGGCAGGACGTTCTGGACGCGGCCCTTGTAGATGTTGCCGACGAACGAGACGTCCCTGCGGTGGGTCACGTAGTGCTCGACCAGCGTCCGCTCCTCGAGCACCGCGATCTGCGTCCGCTCGCGGCCCACGGTCACCAGCATGCGCCGAGGGGGGCCCTCGGCGATGACACGCCGGGTCTCCTCGCTCACGCCGCCGACGGGCTTGCGCCGGCCGCGACCCGAGCCCCCCGCGCGCCGTTCCCGGCGGGCGCGCAGCCGGGTGGGGGCGTCGTCGAGGGGCGCCGGCGCCTCGACCGGCGTGCCCGGTTCCTCGGCCTCG
>JAHWKQ010000248.1 GCA_019347785.1 Actinomycetota bacterium | reverse complement strand
CCCAGCCGAGCTGCGGGTCGAGGCCTCGGGCCAGGAAGGGCCTCAGCGCCTCGGCACGTTCGTCCGGTCCCGAGGTGTCCAGTGATCCATCGCCGTCGGGCACCGCCGGGCGGCGGGTGAAGTAGCTGTGCGCGAACTGGGTCGCAAAGCCGTACAGCCGCTGGCTACCCGCCGCGCCGTCGCGAGGCGCCGGTGCCACGGGGTCGGGGGCAGCGGCGGCAGGGGCGGTCGGGGGCCGTACGGCGGGCGCTGCGGGCGAGGTTGCGCGCACAGGAGCCGTCGGGGGTGGTGCCGGCGCTGCGGTCGGCTGCTGTGCCGGCGCCACCGCGGCGCTGTCGGTGAGGGGCGCGCCGCCGCCGAGGACGCCTGCCAGGGCAGCGGCGCACGCGAGGCCGGCCAGCGCCACGCCGACGGCCGCGGCGGTCCTGCGACGCCTTGCGAAGCGTGGCGAGCGGCGGCGTGGGTAGGCCGGCGCCTTCGTCCGGATCGCGCCCGCGCCACGACGCTGGGAGCGGCGCGGCGCGGGCGCGTCGAGGTCGTCGAAGTCGGTGCGCGTGGTGCTCATCCGTCGAGGGGGATCTCGATGACCGCGCCGACCGCGAGGGTGTCGGGGTCGGGGCCGATCCTGTCGGCGTTCCACGCGTACAGGACATTGGCGGTGGCGAGGACCTGCGCGAGTGGCGCGTCACCGCCGTGCCACAGCGCTTCTGCGATGCCCCAGAGGCTGTCGCCGTACCGGACTTCGTACGACAACCCCAAGGCCGGTTCGGCCGCCAACGTCGACGACACCTGGACGCGCCCGGAACCCGGGTGGGTGACGGCTTCCTCGACGGCCGACAGCCAGGCGGCCACCCGCTCGGGGGTTGCCACGGTGGCGGTCGCGCCCTGACCGTCGGGGGTGAAGACGGTGCTGGCGGCGACCGACTCCAGCGAGCTCAGAGGGTCGTCCGGTGCGGGCATGGCGGCGGCCGTCCCCGCCGACACCGGATCGTTCTCCGTGGCCGGATCGGCGCCCCCGGAGCCGACGGGCTGAGGGGTCGGCGCCGGTGGTGGTGAGGGCGCCGGTGGTGGGCGCGGCGCAGGTGGAGGTGCCGCTACGGGCTGCGGTTGGGGCTCGGGGACCTGCGGCTGCGGCGGCGGCACGTCGGGTGGCGTGGACTCCGGTGGTGGCGGCGCTGGCGCCGCCGGCTCGGCGTCGGGATCCGCCTCCGGCACCGCCTCCGCAGGCAGCTCGGCGTCGGGATCCGCTTCCGGCAGCGCAGGCGCAGGCAGCTGTTCGGCGTCCGGCTGGACGCCATCGACTGGGGCCTCCGCGGCGGGCAGCGGATCCTCGGGGGCGACCTCGTCGACCGGCTCCGCCGGAGGCACCGGAACGGAAGGCGCGCCGTCGGCCACGCTGTTCGCGGGAGGCACCGGGACGGGCGGGGCCTCGCCGGCCCAGGGCTCCTCGGCGTCTTCGGCCTCCTCGGCGCTGTCGACCTCCCCGGTGCTCTCGGACTCCTCCTCCATGATCCCGGGGGTCTCGCTGCCTTCGCCGTCCACGTCCGTCGAAGCGTCGCTCTCGGTCGCTCCGGCCGGCACCACGTGATCCGCTGGTGCGCCAGGAGCCGACTGCCCTGTCAGCAGGGCGCCCGTGGCTCCGACCACCACCACACCCCGGGCCCCGGCACGCCCTGCCCGCAGGGCATGGTCGACCGCGGTCGCGGGGAGGTGGCGCCGACGTTCGTCGGCGGTGTCGCGGATCGCCCGTCGCAGCGCATCGTCATAGGTGTGCATGAGCGGTCCTCCCAGGGGTGGCGAGGTCGGCGGCCACCGCCGCCGCCAGCCGCAGATAGGCGTTGCGCGTCGACGGGCGCAGCGCGCTCGCGGTGGTGATGCCGCCGCGGGCCAGCACCGGGTCCCACGGCACCTCGGTGACCACCCGCACCTGCTCGGCGAAGTGTCGCTCGAGGGCGTCGACATCCACCCGGCTGCGCTGGCCGACGCCGTTGAAGACCACCACCGCGTCGGCCACGAGCCGGGCCAGCCCGTGCTCCTCGAGCCATCTCGCCAAGTAGGCGAGCGACCGAGCCCCGTCGACCCTGGCGTCCGTCACCAGCACCAGTGCATCGGCCGCCTGCACGACCCCGCGGGTGGCCGGATCGAGGATCCCCGTGCCGCAGTCCGCCAGCACGAGGTTGTAGTGCTGCGACAAGCAGGCCAGCAGACGGTCGTACTCGTGCCTGCCGAGACGCCGCGTCAGACGCGGGTCGAGCGGTGCCGCGACCACCTCCAGACGGCTGGGTGCCTGGGAGGTGAACGACCGCAGCGCACGGTGGTCGTCGATCTCCTCGAGCTCGTGGAGCAGGTCGAGGGACGTGGCGTCGGTCTCCCTCGGCACGCGCAGCGCGAGGTTGCCCGCGTCGGCGTTTGCGTCCAGCGCCACGACGCGGTCGCCTCGCACGGTCGCCAGCGTGTGCCCCAGGTGGAGCGCCGTGGTGGTCTTGCCGACGCCGCCCTTGGTGGAGACCACCGCGACCGTGCGGCTGCCGACGAACGGCAGGCGCACGGCGTCGACGATGCGGCGCGCCTGCT
>JAHWKQ010000247.1 GCA_019347785.1 Actinomycetota bacterium | reverse complement strand
CCGAGCCCGAGCCAAAGCCCGCGCCGGTGCCCGAGCCCGAGCCAAAGCCCGCGCCGGTGCCCGAGCCCGAGCCAAAGCCCGCGCCCGCGCCCGAGCCCGAGCCAAAGCCCGCGCCCGCGCCCGAGCGGGAGCCCGCGCCCGACCCCGAGCCAGCGCCGGTGCCTGAGGCCGAGCCGGAGCCGGAGCCCGCGCCCGAGCCGGCACCGCAGCCGGACTCGTCGGACCCCCGGCCGGCGCCCGATCCATCCGGCGAGGCCGACCGGGACGGCCCGGAGCGGCGGGAGTACCCGGCCGCCGAGGAGCGCCAGACCCCCGACGACGACAGGTCGGACCGGCAGGCGGGACCCGTCGGCGCGGGCCCGCGCGACCCTGACCCCGGCGGCACGGATGGCTGGGTCACGTGGCCCGGGATGCCGAGGAACGCGGTCGCGCCCACGAGCCCAGCGGCCGCGTCCTCCCAGCCGTCGGGGTCAGAAGAGGACGACTCGGGGAGCCGCTGGCCGCTGCTGCTGTTCGGCGCGCTGGCCGTGACCTGCGCGGTGGTCGCCGGCATCGAGGTCAGTCGGGCCTTCGACGTCCGCGGCCGGCTGGGGCTGTTCGGTCACCGCCGCGGCTGAGCGGGTCGGGGCTGTCAGTCCCATTCCCGGTCCGCGCCGCTGACCTGCATGGACACGCGCTGGGACAGCGCCGGTCCATGGCCGCGCCGCACCAGGTAGGCGGCCAGCCGCCGGGCGACGACGTCCGGGGGCAGCGACGGGTCGAGCCGGCCGGCGCGCTCGCGCGCCAACGCGGTGACGGTGGCGCACTCGTCGCGATCGCCCAGCGCCCGCAGCGCGTCCTCCGCGACGTGGTCGGGGACCAGGCGGCGCCGCAGCTCCAGGCGCAACCTTGCCACGCCGTAGCCGCGGGCGAGACCGCGGTCACGGACCCAGGCCCGCGCGAACGCCTCGTCGTCGATGGCCCCCAGTGACCCGGCCGTGCTCAGCGCCGCGTCCGCGGCCGGCTGGGGGACGCCGCGGCTGCGCAGCTTGCCGGCGAGCTCGGCGCGCGTCTGGGGGCGCCGGCGGGTGCTCGCCAGGACGAAGGCGACGGCCTCGCGGACCGCGTCGGCGTCGGCGTCGGCCGTGGTCGCTGCGGACGTGGGGTCGGTCGTGCTCATTCCGAAGGAAGGGGCGCCGCGGCCTCGCCCCCGGTGACGTCGGTCGGCACCAGGCCGACGCGTTCGATGACCTTCTTGTAGATCTCCGCGGCGACGTCGTCGTGCTCCCGCAGGAACTCACGGGCCCGCTCCCGTCCCTGCCCGAGCTGCTCGCCGTTGTACGTGAACCACGCGCCGGCCTTGCGGATCAGTCCCTGCTCGACGCCCATGTCGAGGATGGAGCCCTCCCGCGAGATGCCCTCGCCGAACAGGATGTCGAACTCGGCGAGCTTGAAGGGCGGGGCCACCTTGTTCTTCACGACCTTGACGCGGACCCGGTTGCCGATGAAGTCGGTGCCGTCCTTGAGCGACTCGATGCGGCGGACGTCCAGGCGGACCGACGAGTAGAACTTCAGCGCCCTGCCACCGGGGGTGGTCTCCGGTGACCCGAAGAACACCCCTACCTTCTCGCGGATCTGGTTGATGAAGACCGCGCACGTGTGGGACTTGTTGAGCGTCCCGGCCAGCTTGCGCAGCGCCTGGCTCATCAGCCGGGCCTGCAGGCCGACGTGCGCGTCGCCCATCTCGCCCTCGATCTCGGCCCGCGGCGTGAGCGCGGCCACGGAGTCGATGACGATCAGGTCGACGGCGCCCGAGCGCACGAGCATGTCAGTGATCTCCAGGGCCTGCTCCCCGGTGTCCGGCTGGGACACGAGCAGGGACTCGACGTCGACCCCGAGCCCCGCGGCGTAGGTCGGGTCGAGCGCGTGCTCGGCGTCGATGAACGCCGCGATGCCACCGGCCCGCTGGGCCTCGGCGATGGCGTGCAGGGCGACGGTGGTCTTCCCGGACGACTCGGGCCCGTACAGCTCCACCACCCGACCGCGCGGCAGGCCCCCGATGCCGAGCGCCACGTCGAGGCTCAGCGCGCCCGTGGCGATGGCGGGCACCCGCACGATCGATTCGTCGTTCATTCGCATGATGGCGCCCTTGCCGAACTGCCGCTCGATCTGGCCGAGCGCCATGTCCAGGGCCTTGTCGCGCTCCACGGTCTCTCCTTGCTACGGGTGCGGTGGGCGGGGTCGGATGCGTTGCGGTCACCGTAGCCCCGCCCTGTGACGGGGCCCCGCATCCGCGCACGCCGTGTGTGGATGTCGGGACCCACTCTAGACGAACACCCGTTCGATCGTCACGGTCCGGGCACGCCCGCGCCCAACGGCCACGCCTCGTCGACGGTGTAGGGGGCGCCGCCGGGCGGGGGGCCGGTGCGCATCAACGCCAGGCGGTCGACGGGCACCTCCAACTCGGGGATAACGCCGCGGGCGGCGGCGGCACGGGGCACCCGCCCCCGCCCGCGCGCCCGGGCCAGCGTCAGATGCGCCCGGAACAGCCGCTCCTGGGACGGCAGTCCGGCGTCCTCCAGACGGACCCGCACCTCGGCCGCCAGCGCGTCCAGAC
>JAHWKQ010000058.1 GCA_019347785.1 Actinomycetota bacterium | reverse complement strand
CCGGGGACTTCACGGCGTGGATCGCCCGGCGGACCACCCCGGCGTAGGCGAAGGCCCCGACGGCCACGACGCCCTCGTCGAGCGCCGTCCGGCCCGCCCGCGGAAGGCGCAGACGCTCGGCGGCCACCAGGCAGGCCGGGCACAGCCCGTCGCCGGACGGCTCGGGGCAGGCCGCGCACCGGGGCGGGACGAGGAAGTCGACCAGGCCGGCCAGGACGCGCATCCCGGCCACGGTACGGGCCCCGGCGCCCTGCGGGCCGGGCCCGTCCACACCGGCTACGAGGCCGGTGCCAGGCGGGCCAGGGAGGCGGTGTAGGGGGGCTCGGCGACGCCGTGCTCGGTCACGATCGCCGTGACGAGCCGGGCCGGCGTGACGTCGAACGCGGGGTTGTGCGCGGGGCTGTCCGCCGGCGCCAGGCGCACCGAGCCCAGGGCGAGGCGCACCTCGTCGGGGTCGCGCTGCTCGATCTCGACGTCGTCGCCGGTGGGACAGCCGGCGTCGATCGTGGACGTCGGCGCGACCACGTAGAACGGCACGCCGAAGTGGGCGGCGAGCACGGCGAGGGCGCACGTGCCGACCTTGTTCGCCGTGTCGCCGTTGGCGGCGATGCGGTCGGCGCCGACGACGACCGCGTCGATCCGCTCGCGCGCCATCAGCCCGGCGGCGGCCCCGTCGCACACCACGGCGTGCGGCATGCCCAGGGCGGCGGCCTCGAACGCGGTGAGCCGGGAGCCCTGCAGCAGCGGCCGGGTCTCGTCGACCCACAGGGTGGCCAGCCCCCCGTCCTCCCACAGCGTGCGCGCGACCCCGAAGGCGGTCCCGATGCCCTGGCACGCGAGCATGCCGGTGTTGCAGTGCGTCAGCAGCGAGGCGCGCCCGCGGCGTCGCCCGGCGATCAGCGCGGCGCCGTGACGCCCCATGGCCGCGCACGCGGCCCGGTTCTCCTCCTCGATGCGCCGGGCCTCGGCCAGCATGTCGCCGGCGGAGGGCCCGGCGGCCAGCGTGCGCCGGCACGCCCAGCCCAGGTTGACGGCCGTGGGCCGCTGGGCGGTCAGCGTCGCCGCGGCCACCTCGGCGCCGGTGCCGGCCAGCGCCCCGAGCACGACGCCGTACGCGCCCGCCACACCCAGCGCCGGCGCGCCGCGCACCCGCAGCGAGGCGATCGCCTCGGCCAGGCGCTCGACCGACGCGCAGTCCAGGGTGACCGCCCTGGAAGGCAGCACGGTCTGGTCCAGCAGGCGCACCGCCGGACCGCCCTCGCCCGCCGGCAGCCAGCGGACCGCGAACAGCTCGCCGGCCGCACCCTGTCCCCCCACGGCGTCCTCAGGGGACCAGGGCCTGGGGGGCCAGCGCCACGATGCCGGTCGCGCCCAGGGCGCGCAGGTCGCCCAGGCGGCCCCACAGCTCGTGGCCGGCGACGACGAAGTGCACCGCGACCAGGTCCTCGCGGCCGGCCAGGGGCAGCACCGTCGGCGACGCCAGCCCCGGGAAGACCGCCCGCAGCTCGTCCAGCCGGCCCCGGGGGACGTGCAGCATGACGTAGCGGTGCCCCCCGGCGGTGAGGACCGCCTCCAGGCGCAGCACGAGCCCGTCCAGGCCGGCCGTGCCGCCGCGCCGGACGAACTGCGCCTCGCAGCGGCGGACCACCTCCAGCACCCGCAGGCGGTTGGTCGCGAGGCTCGTGCCGGTCTCGCGCAGGTCCACGATGGCGTCGGCAAGCCCGGCCGCGCACACGCCCTCGAGCGCCCCGCCCATGGCCACGACCGTGACGTCGATGCCCTTGGCCCGGAAGAACCGCCCCGTCAGCGCGGGCAGGTGCGTGGCCACGACGGCGCCCTGCAGGTCCGCGGCGTCGCGGCGGCCGTCGTCGTCGCGGCTGGCGACGACCAGCTCGGACCGGCTGAAGCCGAGCGGCAGGGCCGGCAGATCCTCCAGGTCGTGCTCGGCGACGATGTCGGTCGCCAGGAAGGCCGCGTCCAGGGAGCCGGCCGCCAGGGCCGCCCCGGCGTCGCGGGGGCGCATCTCGATGAACTCCAGGTCGCCCACGGCGGCGATGGACCCCGAGCCGTGCAGCATGTCGGTCGTGTAGCCGGCCCGGTCCAGCAGCACCAGGCAGTCGTCGCGCAAACGCCCGCGCGAGGGCACCCCCACGCGCATCCCCGGGCGGCCCGCGGGGCCCGTGTCGGTGCGGCTCACCGCCGCCGCTCCCGCAAACGGGCGAGCACGGCCTCCAGCGGCACGCCCGCGCCGACGAGGGCCGCCAGCACGTGGAACACGACGTCGGCGGCCTCCTCGGCGACGCGGTCACCGTCGGCCGTGGCCCGCCCCAGCTCGAGGCACAGCTCGAAGGACTCCTCCATGATCTTGCGCTGGGCCAGCTCGGGGTCGGCCATCAGCGTGACCGAGTAGGACCCCGGCGGCGGGTCCCGCCGCCGGTGCGCGAGCACCCGCTCCAGCTCCTCCAGGACCCCGCCGGCGGCCCCGTCGGGGTCAGGTGCCGAGGTCGTAGGAGCCAAGGTAGGTCTCCTGTTCCTCGGTCAGCACGTCGATGGCCGTGCCCATCGACGCGAGCTTGAGTCGGGCGACCTCCGCGTCGATTCCCGGCGGGACGTCCACGACGCCCGCGGCGCGCGGCGGGCCCTCCGTGGACAGCCACGCCATGACCAGCGCCTGGTCGGCGAAGCTCATGTCCATCACCGCGGCGGGGTGGCCCTCGGCCGCGCCCAGGTTGACGAGCCTTCCCTGGGCCAGCAGCACCAGGCGCCGCCCGTCGGCCATGCGGAACTCCTCGGCGTCGGGCCGCACCCCCCGGCGGGAGACCGCCAGCTTCTCCAGCGCCGCGAGGTCGATCTCGACGTCGAAGTGCCCCGCGTTGCACAGGATCGCACCGTCGTGCATCGCCTCGAGGTGCTCGCCGCGGATGATCGACGTGTTGCCCGTCACGGTGACGAACACGTCGCCGTGGGCGGCGGCGTCGGCCATGGGCATCACCCGGTAGCCCTCCATCCTGGCCTCCAGGGCCCTGATCGGGTCGACCTCGGTCACGACGATCTCGGCGCCGAGGCCCCGGGCGCGGCTGGCGACGCCGCGGCCGCAGAAGCCGAAGCCCGCGACGACCACCGTCCGCCCTGCCAGCAGCAGGTTCGTCGAGCGGATGATCCCGTCGATGGTCGACTGACCCGTGCCGAAGCGGTTGTCGAACAGGCGCTTGCTGGGGGTGTCGTTGACCGCCACGACCGGGTACCGCAGCGCGCCGGCCCGCTCCATGGCCCGCAACCGGATGACGCCGGTGGTCGTCTCCTCGGTGCCCGCCAGCACCCGAGCGGCCTGGCCCGGGCGCTCGCCGTGCAGCCGGTTCACGAGGTCGCAGCCGTCGTCCATCGTCATCGTCGGGCGACGGTCCAGGGCGACGTCGATGTGGCGGTAGTAGGCCTCGGCGTCCTCGCCGCGCACCGCGTGCACGGACAGGCCGTACTCGCCGACGAGGGCGGCGGCGGTGTCGTCCTGGGTCGACAGCGGGTTGCTGGCCACCAGCGTCACGTCGGCCCCCCCCGCGGCGAGCGTGCGCACCAGGTTGGCCGTCTCGGTCGTGACGTGCAGGCACGCGGCGACGGTCTGGCCCTCCAGCGGGCGCTCCGCGGCGAAGCGCTCGCGGAGCAGGCCCAGGACGGGCATGCCGTGCTCGGCCCACTCGATGCGCGTCCGCCCGCGCGCGGCCAGGCCCAGGTCGGCGATGTCGTGCGGCGGCAGCTCGGGCATGAGGCGACGGGCTCCTGTGGGTGCGGTGACGGTCGGGGGCGCCAGCGTATCCGAGCGCCCGCCGGGGCCCGCTACGCCAGCCGGGGCAGCAGGGCACGCAGCACGGCCGCCAGGCGGGGTCCGGCCTCGCGGCCCACCCGGAGGACCTCGTCGTGCGCCGTGGGCGCGCCCGTCCCGCGGTGGACGTTGGTCACCAGTGACAACCCCAGCACGCGCATGCCGGCGGCGCGCGCCGCGACGACCTCGGCCACCGTGGACATGCCGACCGCGTCGGCGCCCATCGCGCGCAGCATGCGCACCTCCGCCGGCGTCTCGAACGCCGGCCCGAGCACGCCGGCGTAGACCCCGTCGACCAGTCGCTCGCCGGCTCGCGCCGCCGCCTCGTGCGCCTGACCGCGCAGCCCGGGGTCGTAGGCGTCGGCCATGTCCACGAAGGGCGGCGGCCACAGGCCCGCCAACGGGTTGTGGCCGGTCAGGTTGAGGTGGTCGGTCAGGCACAGCAGGTCGCCGGGGCGCAGCGTCGACCGCAGACCCCCCGCGGCGTTGGTGACGACGAACGTGTCCACGCCGACGGCCGCCGCCGCGCGGACGCAGGCCGTCACCGCGGCGGCGCCGACGCCCTCGTACAGGTGCAGCCGGCCCTGCTGCACGAGGACACCGGCGCCGTGCAGCCGGCCCGCCACGAAGCGGCCCTCGTGGCCCGGCACGCCGGCGGCGGGCAGGCCCGCGTCGGCGAACGGCACCACCGTCGGGTCGGCGACGTCGTCGGCCAGCGCGCCCAGCCCGGAGCCCAGGGTGACCAGCACCCGGGGGCGCCGGTCGCCCAGTCGGGCGGCCAGCCCGTCGCCGGCGGGGGTCACAGGTCCAGGCGCCGCTTCAGCGCGTCGATGAGGTGGATCGGCGTGGGATCGACGTCGCGGGCCAGGGCCGCGTAGACGCTGACGTGGTCGGCGAACGACAGCAGCGACAGCAGCCGGGCCAGGGGCGCCTCGCCGCGGGAGAACACCTGCTCCCGCCACCGGAAGCGGTCCCCCACGAGCTCGTCGAGCACCGCGAAGCGCCGGGCCACCCGCGGGTGCTCCCCGGCCGGGTCGCGCAGGCACACGAGCCCGGCGGGGATCGGCGCGGGGGACTGCCAGCCCACGATGTCGTTGTGGCACAGCTCCGGCATGACCTCGCTGCACGCCTGCAGCTTGGCGTTCTCGTTGAGCTGGTTCTCCAGCCGGCGTGCGGCCACGGCGGCCAGCCCGTGGGCCCCGTACACGACGGGCAGGCCGACGCCCGCCAGCCGCAGCGCCACGTGCTTGGCGGGGTTGTCGGCGACCGGCACGTGGCGGCCCCAGCCGCCGGCGAGCTCCCGCAGCAGCGCCACGGCCTCGTCGATGCCGCCGTCCAGCCCCAGGGCCGCCAGCGCCGGCAGCGCCAGCCACCCCAGGCTGTGGCGGGGCGGCCCGCCGGTCGGGATGCGCACCCAGGGAAGGCCGTGGTCGTCGCAGTAGGCGCCCACCGCCCCCCCGGTGGTGACGGCGAGCACGCGGGCGCCGCGCCCGTGCGCCTCGGTCAGCGCCGAGCAGGTCTCCTCGGTATCTCCCGAGTGGGACACGACGACCGCCAGGGTGCCCTCGCCGGCGAAGGCGGGCGCCCCGTAGCCCTTGTGGACGACCACCGGCGCGGACAGCCGGCGGTCGGCCAGCGCGGCGACGACGTCGCCGACCGTGCCCGACCCTCCCATCCCGGTCACGAGCACGGCCGTGGCGCCGGCCGCCGGCAGGTCCGGGACCGGCAGGTCCGGGACCGGCAGGGCCCGGGCCTGGTCCCACTGGCGCCACGCGGCCTCGACGTCGCCGAGCGCGTCGGCGGCGTCGACCGTGCCGAACCGCTCGGGCCGGTCGAGGTTCACCCGCGAGACCGGCCCCGTGTCGGGGGCCGGGTCGCCTCCTCGACGAGCATCACCGGGATGTCGTCGCGCACCGGATAGCGCAGGTCGCACTGGGTGCAGATGATGAGGCTGCGCCGTGGCTTGTACTCGATGGCCCCGCGACAGGCGGGGCACACGAGGAGCTCGATCAGTCGCCGGTCGACGGCCATCGCGCCTACGCCTCCTCCACCAGCGCCAGTACCCGGTCCCGGACCGACTCCATGGTCCCCGTGTCGTCGGCCTCGACGTTCAGCCGCAGCAGCGGCTCGGTGTTGGAGGGCCGCAGGTTGAACCACCAGCCGTCGCCGGTGTGGGTCAGCCCGTCGGCGAAGTCCTGCTGTCCCTGGCCGGTGAAGGCCTCGGCCACCCGTCGCAGGGCTCCGCGCTGATCGTCCACCCGGCGGTTGATCTCCCCCGAGGCCGTGTAGCGGTCGTAGGGCGCGACGACCTTCGACAGCGTCCCGCCCGAGGCACCCAGGGCCTCCAGCAGCAGCACCGCGGCGATGAGCCCGGAGTCGGCGCGGAAGTTGTCCTTGAAGTAGTAGTGCCCCGAGTGCTCGCCGGCGAACACGGCGCCGGTGTCGGCCATGCGGGCCTTGATGAACGAGTGCCCCACGCGGGTGCGGACCGCCTGGCCGCCGGCCGCCTCGACGGTCTCGGGGACCACGCGCGACGTGATGAGGTTGTACAGGACGGTGGCCCCGGGGTTGCGCCGCAGCAGCGTCTCGGCGATGACGGCGGTCACCAGCGACGGGGAGACCGGACGGCCCTCCTCGTCGACGCAGAACATCCGGTCGGCGTCGCCGTCGAACGCCAGGCCGACGTCACAGGCGTGGGCGCGCACCGCCGCCTGCAGGTCGCGCAGGTTCTCCGGCTCGATCGGGTTGGCGGGATGGTTGGGGAAGCTGCCGTCGAGCTCGAAGTACAGCGGCACGACGTCCAGCGGCAGGCCCTCGAAGACGGCGGGGACCACGTGGCCGGCCATGCCGTTGCCGGCGTCCACCGCGACCGTCAGTGGCCGCATGGCGCGGGCGTCGACGAAGCTGCGCACGTGCTCGGCGTAGTCGGCCAGCATGTCCCGCTCGTGGTGGCCGCCGGGTGACCCGGCCACGGGCAGGTCGCCGGACTGCGCCCGGTCGCGGATCTCGGCCAGGCCGCTGTCCAGCGACACCGGCTCGGCGCCGGCGCGGCACAGCTTGATGCCGTTGTACTCGGGGGGGTTGTGGCTGGCCGTGAACATCGCCCCGGGCATCCCCAGGCGGCCGGAGGCGAAATAGACCAGGTCGGTGGAGGCCAGGCCCGTGTCGACGGTGTCCACGCCCTGCTCCCGGACCCCGGCCATGAAGGCGCCCGCCAGCTCGGGCGACGAGGGGCGCATGTCGCGCCCCACGACGATCTCCGGGCCCGCCAGCTCCACCGCGGCGGCCCGGCCGACCGCCCGGGCCACCTCGGCGTCGAGCTCGTCGGGCACGACGCCGCGGATGTCGTAGGCCTTGACGATGGCTGACAGGTCGTGCATTCACCGCTCCGGAAGGGAGGAGACCCGCATCCTAGACAGGTGGGCGCAGTGCCGGGCCAGGCGGCGGAAGCTGGCCCGGCACCGCGGGTCGGGGGTCAGCGTGCGCCTGCCGACGTGGTGACGCGGGCGAGCACGTCGGTCAGGCTGATGCGGCGGGCGTCCTGCGCGCCCACCCACCAGCGGTGCTCGCAGTCGCGGCAGCGCGAGAAGCGCACCTCGTCCTCACCGATGCGCATGTCGACGCGGGTGAGGTCTCGCGAGCGGCAGTTGGGGCAGGCCGACATCCCGTCCTCCTCGACATGGGAGGCATCGGCTCATCAACGGCCGACATCAATGCGCAAAAATGACCAAATGGACCAGCGGCGCCCCAGCCGCGCTAGGAGGCCAGCCGCTTGAGCTTGCGGCGCTCGCGCTCGCTGAGACCGCCCCAGATGCCGAAGCGCTCCTCGTTGGCCAGCGCGTACTCGAGGCATTCGTTGCGCACCTCGCACTGGGCGCAGATCCGCTTCGCCTCCCTGGTGGACCCGCCCTTCTCGGGGAAGAAGGTGTCGGGCTCGGCGTCCAGGCACTTCGCCCGGGAGGCCCACGGCGGCGTCTCGACGTGCATATCGACCGTCTCCTCGTGGTCGGCCGACAGAGAACATGGGTGGAGTTACGTCTGTGTAGTTTGCTCCGCCCGCGGTGGCGCGTCAACTGCGTTCTGGAAGCGTGGGGGGAACCGGGGATGCCCCGGGGCGGTCAGCGGGAGGCGACCGGCCCCGCGCGGAACAGGGTGGAGTGAAGGCCCAGGCGCCGGCGCACCGCGTCCCCGCTGAAGGTGCGCCTGCCGGTCGTGCCCACCACGCGCACGCCCCCGTAGCCGCGGGAGGGGTCGCCGACGCGCCCGCCCGCGCCGCGGGGCGCCGGCAGCCTGACGCGGCGGACGGTGCCCACGCCGAGGAGCGAGCCCAGGGTCCGGGCGTCGTAGGCGCGGCTCCACGACGTCCGCGGGTTGCCCGACGCCGCCTCCCAGCGACGGTCGTCCACCGCCCGCAGGTACGGCACGTCCCCGCCCCACACGAAGCGCGACGACTCGCTCCAGCCGCCGTGCGAGGAGGCGTAGAAGGCCTGCGCGGTCTCGCCGTGCCAGCGCAGCGCCCGCCCGTCGGTGGCGCGCACCGCGGCGACCCACCGGGCGCCGTGGCCGCCGGGCTCCGCCTCCTTGTCGTAGCCGGCGTAGACCTGGTCCACAGTGGTCGCGTACACGTCGCAGCGGCATCCGGGGCGGTCGCCGCGGTGGGTCTGGACGCGCCGCAGGGCGTACGTGCGGCCGGCCACGGCCTGGGCCCGCAGCGCCGCCGCGGGCCATGAGGAGGGCATCTCGGCCAGCCCGTACAGGTACCGCTCCAGCGGCAGGGCCAGGTTCACGTAGGCCCGGGCCCGAACCGCGCGGACCGAGTCCAGTTCCAGGGTGCCCCAGCGGTAGCGCGCCCCCGAGCCCAGGCGCACGATGCGCTCGCCCCACCGCCCCGCGCCCAGGCTCGCCTTCAGCCGCCGGCCGGCGTCCCCGCCGCGCCAGCGCACCGTTTCGCCGTCCCGCAGCAGGTAGGAGCCGTCCGCTCGCACCCGCGCCTTCCACTCCACCCCGCCGGGCTGGGAGGCCACGGTGCGGCAACGCCCGTCCGCGCACAGCCGCCACGGCACGGCGCCGGCCAGCGTCCGCACCGCCAGCGAGGACGCCGAGGTCGACAGGCTCACGCGGATGCGCCGCGGCGCCGTGTCCGCCACCCTCGTCCCCGGGAAGTAGGCCCGCAGGATCTGTCCCGAGCCACACCCCAGCAGCGCCGCGCCCCGGGCCCCGTACTGGCTCATGCCCACGCCGTGACCCCAGCCTCCGCCGGTGAAGTGGAAGTCGCCGTCATCCGCCCGTGGACGGGACAGGGTGACCCCGCCGGGCGGCGGGCAGTCCTCGGCGGCCGCGGCGGGGGGTACGGGCGGCAGCGACAGCACCACGGCCAGCGCGACCACCAGGCCGCCGCGTCGCATCCGGACCCCCTGGGGGCCCGGCTGCCGCCTCCTGTGGGAACGGGCCCCCGCAGGGAGGGTCGGCGGGGTGGGGGCGGATCTTTAGCCCGAGGGGGCGCCCGCGGCGACGACGGCTCCGTCGGGTACCCGCACCCCGTCGGCGACGACCGACCCGGGTCCGACGAGGGCGCGGGCGCCGACGACCACGCCGGGGGCCAGCACGGCGCCGTCGACGACGGCCTCCGCCTCCACGCGGACCCGCTCGTGCAGCACCGCGTGGCGCACGGTCGCCCCGCCGGCGACCAGGCACCCGGCCCCGACGACGGCCCCGGGGCCGAGCGCCGCGTCGGGGTCGACCACCGCCGTGTCATCCACCACGCTGGCCGAGCCGGGCGGCCCGGGGCGGACCTCCTCGGCCGTCGGCCAGGCGCAGTGACCCTCGAGGACCGCGCGGTGGCCGGCCAGGTAGCGCTGCGGGGTGCCGATGTCCAGCCAGTAGGCGGGCGACACGCTGGCCGCCAGGTCCCCTACGGCGACCAGCGCGGGGAACACGTCGCGCTCGAACGACAGCCGGCCGCTGCCCGGGAACCCGTCGAACGCGCGGGGCACGAGCACGTACGTCCCCGCGTTGACGGTGTCGACCGTCCCGGCGCCCTCCGGCGGCTTCTCGACGAACCGCAGGACCCGGCCCCGGCGGTCGGTGACGACGAGGCCGTAGCTGGACGGGTCCTCGACGCGGGTCAGGGCCACCGTGGCGGCCGCCCCCGCCCGCTGGTGCGCGCGCAGCAGCGCCGCGTAGTCCAGGTCGGTGAGGATGTCGCCGTTGCAGACCAGCACGGGCGCCGTCGCCCCGCCCCCGCGCACGAGGTTGCGGACCGCCCCGGCGGTGTCCAGCGGGCGGCGCTCGGGCAGGACGCTCACGTCGACCCCCGCCGCCCGCCCGGCATCGCCCAGCCCCGCGAACGGCCGCGGGTCCGCGCCGACCAGGAAGGTGGCGACGTGGCAGCCGACGTCGGCCAGCCGCCGCAGCAGGCCCTGAGCGAAGGGCCTGCCCATGAACTCGACCAGTGGCTTCGGGCGGTTGGCCGTCAACGGCCTGAGGCGCATGCCCTCGCCCCCCGCCAGGATGAGCGCGTGCATGTCCGCAGGGTAGGCGATCCGCGCCGGTCATGCCTCCCGCTCCGGGCGTCCCGGCGCCCCCCGCCCCAGCCCGGGCTCCTCCCCGTGCGCCGACGGGCGGTAGACGTCGCCCCGGCGCAGGCCCTCGGGCAGGTAGCGCTGCTCGACCCAGCCACGCGGGTCGTCGTGGGGATACACGTAGCCCGCGCCGTGGCCCAGGCGCGCCGCGCCGCGGTAGTGCGCGTCGCGCAGGTGGGCTGGGACGTCCGCCGTGCCGAGGCGGTCGACCGCCTCGTCGGCGCGGGCCAGAGCCCGGGCGACGCTGTTGGACTTGGGCGCGAGCGCCAGGTACAGAGCCGCCTCGGCCAGCGCGTACCGCGCCTCCGGCAGCCCGACCACGTCCAGCGCCTGGAACGCGGCGACGGCGACCTGCA
>JAHWKQ010000057.1 GCA_019347785.1 Actinomycetota bacterium | reverse complement strand
ATGGAAGCCCTGGTCACCGCCATCCACCCAGCCCCGGCCCACCTGCCGGACTTCGTCCCCGCCGGGGCGGGCTCGGCCGTCGTCGACCCGGTGCGCGTGGCCGACCGGGCCGAGGAGCTGCGCGCGCAGGCCGGCGAGCTGCTGACCACCGGCTGGGGCGCCCAGGGCGCCGCCGACTGGCTTCCCGAGGCCCATCGATCCCCCGAGGGCGCCGCCGACGTGGCCGGCTTCGCCGGATGGGAGGCGGTCCGCCGGCGGGCGAGGGGCCCGCTGTGGGAGCTCACCCCGTTCGGGTCCGACGGCGCCGTCACGGCCGTGCCCGGCCACGCCGTCGACTCGTTCCGCGGCGACGTGACGGCCGCCGCGGGCGCCGTGCGCCGCTGGTCGGCCCGGGAGCTCGACGTCGTGCTCACCACGCTGGGCCACGGCCCGGCGCTACGGCTGGCGGAGGTCCTGCGGGAGGAGGGCGTCGCCGCGCCCGTGACCGACACCGTCGCGCCCGGGCGGACCGGCGGCGCCGGGCGGGTGTGGATCGTCGAGTCCAGCCTGCGGGAGGGCTTCGTCTCCCAGGAGCTGGGCGTCGTCGTCCTGGGCGAGTGGGACCTGTTCGGCCCCCGCCGCTCGCGGGCCGCGCGACGGCTGCCCGGCAAGCGCGCCGCCCGGGAGACCGTGCTGGACCTGGCGCCGGGCGACCCGGTCGTGCACGCGGTGCACGGCATCGGCCGCTACCTGGGCATGGTCACGCGGGAGCTGCGCGGGCCCACGACCGTCGTCGGAGGCGGGCCCGCCGGGTCGGTGACCCGCGACTACGTGGTGCTGGAGTACGCCGGCGGCGACCGGCTGTACGTGCCCAGCGACCAGGTCGACGCGGTCGCCAGGTACGTCGGGGGCGAGCAGCCCAAGGTGATGCGCCTCGGCGGGTCGGACTGGGAGCGGGCCAAGGGCAAGGTGCGCAGGGCCGTCCGGGAGATGGCCGGCGAGCTCGTGCGCCTGTACCGCGCCCGCCTGCACGCCGAGGGGCGCTCGTTCCCGCTCGACACGCCGTGGCAGGCCGAGCTGGAGACGGCCTTCGCCCACACCGAGACGCCCGGACAGGTCGCGGCGATCGACGAGGTCAAGCAGGACATGGAGGCGCCGCTGCCCATGGACCGGCTGATCTGCGGTGACGTCGGCTTCGGCAAGACCGAGATCGCGGTGCGGGCGGCGGCCAAGGCGGTCTTCGACGGCGCGCAGGTGGCCGTGCTCGTGCCCACCACGCTGCTGGCCCAGCAGCACGGCGAGACGTTCTCCGAGCGCTTCTCCGGCTTTCCCGTCCGCGTCGAGGTGCTGTCGCGCTTCCAGTCACCCCGGACCCAGCGGGGCATCCTGGACGGGCTGGCGGCCGGCACGGTGGACCTGGTGATCGGCACCCACCGGCTGCTCGGCGGCGACGTGCGGTTCAAGGACCTGGGGCTGGTCGTCGTCGACGAGGAGCAGCGCTTCGGTGTGGCCCACAAGGAGCGCCTCAAGCGGCTCCGCACCAGCGTGGACGTGCTCACGATGACCGCCACGCCCATCCCACGGACGCTGGAGATGTCCATCACCGGCATCCGGGACCTGTCGACGATCGACACGCCCCCCGAGGAGCGCCAGCCGGTCGTGACGCGGGTGGGCGAGTGGGACGAGTCGCAAGCCGCGCTCGCGGTCCGCCGGGAGCTGCTGCGCGAGGGCCAGGTCTTCTGGGTGCACAACAGCGTGCGGACCATCGACGCGGCCGCCGAGCGGGTCCGCGAGCTGGTGCCCGGCGCCCGCGTCGAGCTGGGGCACGGCCAGATGCCCGAGGCCGAGCTCGAGGCGCGGATGATCCGGTTCTGGAAGCGCGAGTTCGACGTCCTGGTGTGCACCACGATCGTCGAGTCGGGCCTGGACATCCCCAACGCGAACACGCTGGTCGTCGAGCGCGCCGACATGCTGGGGCTGGCCCAGCTGTACCAGCTTCGCGGGCGGGTGGGCCGGTCCGAGCAGCGTGGCTACGCCTACCTGTTCTACCCCGGCCGGGAGCCCGGGGGCACCGGCGGGAGGCCGGCGCGGGGCATGACCGAGGAGGCCCACCGGCGGCTGGAGACCGTCTCGGCGTTCACGGGGCTGGGCTCGGGCCTGTCGATCGCCCTGCGCGATCTGGAGATCCGCGGCGCCGGCAACCTGCTGGGCGCCGACCAGTCGGGGCAGGTCGCCGCCGTCGGGTTCGACGCCTACGCGCGGCTGATGGCCGAGGCCGTCGACGAGTTCCGGGGCGCCGGCCCCACCACCGCGGAGCCGGAGATCCGCATCGACCTGCCCGTGGACGCCCACCTGCCGCGTGAGTACATCACGGAGGAGGCGTTGCGGCTGGAGGCCTACCGCAAGGTCTCGGCCGTGCGGGACGCGGCGGGGGTCAAGGCGATGCGCGAGGAGCTGGCCGACCGGTACGGGCCACCGCCGGCGCCGGCCGAGCGGCTGCTGTCGGTCGCCGCCCTGCGCGCCATGGTCCGCCGGCTGGGGATCCGGGAGGTGACGACGACGCCGCGCCGGACGGTGCGCGTGACCCCGGTGACGCTGGCCGACCACCAGCAGGTCCGCCTGACCCGCGAGGAGCCGTCGGCGGTGTACAACCCGTCCGCCGACGTCCTGGAGCTCCCGCTGCCGGGCGGCGGCGGCGATCTCGTGGCCTGGCTGGCCCGACGCCTCAAGACGCTCCTGACGGGTCCGCGCCCCGCCGGCCGGGCCCGCGTCTGACCTACAATGACCGCCCCCCACGATCAACGGCCGCTCATCGTGCGCACCCGCATCGCCCTGCTCGCCGCCGGCCTGCTCGCCGTGCTGGCCGCCGGCTGCACGCCGTCGGGCATCGGCGCGTCGACGGCCGCGGTGGTCAACGACCGCGAGATCTCCGTCGGACAGGTGCGCCGGCTGTTCGAGGTCGCGGTCTCCCAGCCCCAGCTGGCCCAGCAGCTGGAGGCCGACGAGGGCAGCCAGCTCGAGCTGCAGATCCAGGCCCAGGTCCTCACGCAGCTGGTGACCACCACGCTGCTGGAGCAGGGCGCGGCCGAGCTGGGGATCGAGGCCACGACCGAGGACATCAGGCGCCGCCGCGAGCAGCTCGTCCGCGGGCTCGGGGGCGAGGAGGAGTTCCGCCGGGTCGTGCGCCAGAGCGGGTTCACGCCCGGGCAGGTGCGCGACCAGCTGCGTGCCGCCGTGCTGCAGGAGGGCGTCGAGCGGCGCCTGCAGGCCTCGGCGAAGGTGACCGACGCGGAGGTCCGCGAGTTCTACCGGGCCAACCGGGCGGACCGCTACGTGCGGGTCTCGGCACGCCACATCCTGGTGCGCACACGCGCGGCGGCGCGACGGGTCCTCGACCGGCTGGGGCGCGGGGCGAGCTTCGCCGCCCTGGCCCGCGAGGTGTCCGTCGACGAGCAGAGCGCCCGCCGGGGCGGGGACCTCGGCCGCATCACCCCCGGACGGACCGTGCCGGCGTTCGAGAGGGCGGCCCTGGGCGCCGACGAGGGTGAGGTCGTCGGTCCGGTCCGCACGCGCTTCGGCTACCACGTCATCGAGGTGACCGGGAGGCAGGAGGACAGCCTGGCCGAGGTCTCGGCGGAGATCCGCTCCGAGCTGGAGCAGGCCGAGCACCAGACGGCCCTGAGCGACTGGCTCGCCACGCAGGCGCGCGAGGCGCAGGTGACCGTCAACCCCCGCTTCGGCCGCTGGGACCCGGAGTCGGCGCAGGTCGTCGCCGAGAGCCCCGTGCCCCGGGCGGAGCAGCCGGGCGGAGCGACCTCCCAGTCGTCCGGCAGCTAGCGACGCAGCCGATGGCGCGCCTGGTGCTCGTCGACACGTCCGCCGCCCTTCCCGGCCTCCTGCCCCTGCACGGCTGGTCGGCGCTGATGAGCAGCGAGCTCGTGCTGCTGGCCGGCCGTGACCACCCCTTCGCCGCCCACCTGGCCATGGCCGACCTGCGCCACGAGACCCTTCCGGTGGACGACGCCGCCGACGCGCCCGCCCTGACCCGCACGGACCTTCTGACCGGGGTCGGGCCGCAGGGCAGGGCGCGCGTCAACCGGGTCGTGGACGCCGCTCGGGAGCACGGCGACGTCACCTACCTGGTCGGCCCGGCCGACGACGAGGCGTTCACCCGGGCGCTGGGTCTGGAGGCCGCGCGCGCCGGCCTGGAAGTCGAGATGGTCTATCTCACGCCGACGCCCAGAGGGGAGGCGCTGCTGGAGCTGGTGGCCGTCGAGGAGCGGCTGCGCGGGCCGGACGGCTGCCCGTGGGACCGGGAGCAGTCCCACCGCAGCCTCGCCCGGTACGCCGTGGAGGAGGTGTATGAGCTGCTCGAGGCGATCGACGACGACGACCCGGACGCCATCCGCGAGGAGCTCGGCGACGTGCTGCTGCAGGTCGTCTTCCATGCCCAGATCGCCCAGGACGAGGGACGGTTCACGATCGACGAAGTGGCCCGGGGCATCGTCGACAAGCTGGTGCGCCGCCATCCCCACGTCTTCGCCGACGCCCGGGTGAGCGGCGCCGACGAGGTCGTCACCAACTGGGACCGGCTCAAGCGCGACGAGAAGCCGCGGGCGGGCGTGTTCGAGGGCGTGCCCGCGGCTCTGCCGGCGCTGCAGTACGCCGCCAAGCTGCTGGGCCGCGCGGCCGAGGCCGGCGTCCGCCCCGAGCGTGGCGACGTCGGCGCCCGGCTCGACGCGGTCGCCGGGGCCGAGGACGACGACGCGCGCACCCGTGCCCTCGGGTTGCTGCTGCTGGACGTGGTCGCCCTCGCCGCGGAGCAGGGTGTGGACCCCGAGAGCGCCCTGCGGGTGGCGGCCCGGCGGTTCCGTGACCGCGTGGAGTCCGGCCCGTCCCGGGGGGGCTGATTGTAGGGTGAGCGCATGAGGATCGAGTCGGTGCACGCCCGGGAGGTTCTGGACTCCCGCGGGAACCCGACGGTCGAGGTCGAGTGCGTGCTCACCGACGGCTCCATGGGCCGGGCGACGGTGCCCAGCGGCGCGTCGACCGGCGAGTTCGAGGCCGTGGAGCTGCGCGACGGGGACGATCGCTTCGGGGGCAAGGGTGTGCGGCGCGCCGTCGACAACGTCGAGGCCGTCATCGCGGCGGAGCTCGTCGGGCTCGACGCCGCCGCGCAGGCGCGCGTCGACGACCTGCTGCGCGATCTTGACGGCACCGACGACAAGTCCAAGCTGGGCGCCAACGCCCTGCTGGGTGTCAGCCTGGCGGTCGCCAGAGCCGCCGCCACGTCCCATGGCCTGCCGCTGTACCGTTACCTGGGCGGCCCCGGCGCCCACCTGCTGCCCGTGCCGATGATGAACATCCTCAACGGCGGCGCCCACGCCGACTCGAACGTGGACTTCCAGGAGTTCATGGTCGCCCCGGTCGGGGCGCCCTGCTTCCGGGAGGCCGTCCGCGCCGGGGCGGAGGTCTATCAGGCGCTGAAGAGGGTCCTGGGTGGACGGGGCCTGGCCACCGGGCTCGGCGACGAGGGCGGCTTCGCCCCCGACCTGGACTCCAATGCGGCGGCGCTCGATCTCATCGTCGAGGCCATCGAGCGCGCGGGCTATTCCCCGGGCGAGGACGTCGCGCTGGCCATGGACGTCGCCGCCAGCGAGTTCCACGCGGGCGGCCGCTACCGCCTGGAGGGCGAGGGCCGCGAGGTGTCCGCCGACGAGATGATCGACCTGCTCGAGGACCTGGCGGACCGCTATCCGATCGTGTCGATCGAGGACGGCCTGGACCAGAGTGACTGGGACGGCTGGCGACGGCTCACCGGGCGCCTGGGCGGCCGCTGCCAGCTCGTCGGCGACGACCTGTTCGTCACCAACCCCGAGCGGGTGCGGCGCGGCATCGAGGAGGGCTCGGCCAACAGCCTGCTGGTCAAGGTGAACCAGATCGGGACGCTGACCGAGACGCTGGAGACGATGCAGCTCGCCCACCGCGCGGGTTGGACGTGCATGATCAGCCACCGCTCCGGCGAAACCGAGGACACCACGATCGCGGACATCGCGGTGGCCGCCAACGCCGGGCAGATCAAGTCCGGCGCCCCGGCCCGCACCGACCGGGTCGCCAAGTACAACCAGCTGCTGCGCATCGAGGAGCACCTGGGCGACAGCGCCCGCTACCCCGGCGTCCGGGCCTTCCCCCTGGCGGTGGCGGTGATGCCGTGAGACGGGTCGTCGGGCGACGGGTCGTCGGGCGGATGGCCGGCCGGGCCGGGTCGGCGCTGGGCTCGGCCCGTGCGCGGGTGGCCGGGCGCCTGGCGCGGCTGCCCGTTCGGCGCGTCGCGGACAGCGACCGCGTCTATGTGGTCGCCCTCGTGGCGGTGGTGCTCGTCGTCGCCGTGATGATGCTGGGACCGCTGCGAACCCTCGTCGAGGCCGAGCGCCACGTCGCCGACCTGGAGCAGTCGCAACGGCGCCTGCGGGCCAAGGTCGCCCGCCTCGAGGAGCGCCGCGACGCCCTGCACGACCTGCGCGAGTTGGAGCTGATCGCCAGGGAGGAGCTCGGCATGGTCAAGCCCGGCGAGGTGGCCTTCGTCGTCGTGTCGCCGAACTCCGAGGCCCAGGAGGCCCGCGAGGACGACGGCCGCTGGCGGCACCGGCCGCGACCGTGGTACCAACGCCTGTTCGAGGCCGTCTTCGGCTGATCCCCCTGACCCGGAGTGTGTCGACTAGCGCACCGAATACGCCTGCCAGTCGACACACTCCGGGGTGAGGTTTGCGGGGGGTGACGGCGGGGGCCACCCTGGCGCGCATGGACGACGCGCTGCGACCCGCGCCGGACGCCTCCTACGACGCCCAGGCGTCCCGCGCGCCGCTGGAAGCCCGCGACGCGGCCGTGGCCGCGCGCATGATCGGGCGGCCACTGCGCGGCCGGTCCGCGGCGGCGGTGCGCTGCGGCTGGGGTCTGCCCGCCGTGCTGCGTGTCGACCCGAGGCTGTCCGACGGCACGCCGTTCCCCACCACCTGGTGGCTGGCGTGCCCGCTGGCCGTGCGCCACGTCGGCCGGCTGGAGGCCGGGGCAGCGATGCGCGGGCTGAACGGGCGGCTGCGCGGGGAGCCGGGGCTGGCGTCGGCGTACGAGGCGTCGCATCGGCGGTACGTCGCCGCCCGCGACGCCCTGGGCGGACCGCTTCCCGGCGATCCGGGCGTCGGCGGCATGCCCGGCCGCGTCAAGTGCCTGCACGGCCTGTACGCCCACCATCTGGCGACGCGCGACAACCCGCTCGGGGCGTGGGTGGGCGAGCAGGTCGAGCCCATGGCCTGCCCGGGGCCGTGCGTCAGCCTGCACGACCTGCCCGTGCACGATCCGGTCGGGCAGCCCCGTCGCCGGACGACGAGACGGGCCCAGGGGTGACCCGGGTCGCGGTCGTTGACGCGGGCACCAACTCGGTGCGTCTGCTGGTCGCCGACCCCGGCGACCCCCTGCGGTACCTGGACCGGCGGACGACGATCACCCGGCTGGGCGCCGGCGTCGACCGCAACGGCCACCTCGACGACGCGGCGCTCGCGCGCACCCTGGACTGCATCGCCGGCTACGCGCGCCGTTGGGAGGAGCTCGGCGCGGCGCGGACCCGGGTCACGGCGACGAGCGCGATCCGCGACGCGGCCGACCGCGAGCGCTTCTTCGCCGGCGTGCGGGAGCGCACCGGCGTGGACGCCGAGGTCCTCACCGGCGAGGACGAGGCCGCGGTCGGCTTCCGCGGCGCGACCTCGTCGGTCGCGGGCGAGCCGCCGTACCTGGTCGTCGACATCGGTGGCGGCTCGACGGAGTTCGTGCTGGGCTCCGCCGAGCCGGAGGCCGTCGTCAGCCGCCAGCTCGGCTGCGTCCGGCTGACCGAGCGCCGCCTGCGCTCGGACCCGCCGACCGGGGAGGAGATGGCGGCGGCCGAGACGGACGTGGACACCGAGCTCGACGCGCTCGCGGGTGTCGTCGACGCCGGCGCCGCCCGCACGCTGGTGGGCGTCGCGGGGACCGTGACGACGCTGGGGGCGCTGCACCTGGAGCTTGACGAGTACGACGCGCAGCGCATCCACGGCACCCGGGTCCCGGCCGGCGCGGTGCGGGCGCTGACCGACCGCCTGGCCGACATGCGCGTGGCCGAGATCGCCGCGCTGGGGCCGATGGCGCCGGGACGGGAGGACGTGATGGTCGCGGGGGCCCTGATCCTCGCCCGGGTGGTGGAGCGCTTCGGCTTCGGCGACGTCCTCGTCAGCGAGGCGGACATCCTCGACGGGCTGGCCCTGGGCCTGCTCGATCACACTGACGGACCGCTCACAGCACCGTGAAGCGCCACCGGTAGAAGTCCAGCACCCGATAGGTGGCACCCTCCCGGGGCAGCGACACCCGCTCGACCCGGGCGGTGTGCCGGCCCGGGGTGAGCTCGACCACCCCGGGCGCCCGCTCCGGGTCGTAGGTCAGCTGGCCGGGCTCCACGTCCGCGTAGGCGGTGACGTCGACGCCGTCGATCATCAGGCGCAGCTGACCCTTGGCGCCGGGCAGATCGTGGCGGACCTGCACGGTGGCGGCGGCCGTCCCCTCGGACCCCGACGGTGGGTACACCCGGACGAGCCAGTCGGGCCTGGCGACCTGCGTCGGCTGGCTCTCGGCCTCCGGGGTCCGCTGCGAGCAGCCCGCCGGAGCCAGGGCGAGTAGCGCGAGGGCGAGCGGCCAGAGGCGGACGAGCACGGGCATGCCCCGGTGACCTAGCCGGGCGGAGCGCGGCTCAAACGGGTGGCCGACTCGGCGACTCGCCCCGCGTACCGGTGGGAAGCCTGACGCCCGAGGGTGGGGCCAGGTCGTCCGGGAGGTGCCGTCGGTGCTCGTCTGGTTCCCCGCCACGCCGATCGGGACCGGCTCGGCCAGCGTCGCCGAGGAGGTCGCCCGGGCGGTCGAGGCCGCCGAGGCCACTGGCGTGCGGGCCGCCGCGGAGGCCGTCCTGACGACCGCGCCGCACGTGACGGCCCCACCATGACTCTGTGGGCACGCCTGGCCGAGTCGCTGGCGGCGCAGGCGCCACATACCACCCAGCCGTGCGGCGGGCGCCTGGCCGCCGCACTCGTTCTCGTGCGCGACCGCGACGGTGACCTGGAGGTCGTCTACACGCGCCGCCGGGAGGAGCTTCGCCATCACCCCGGGCAGATCTCGTTCCCCGGGGGGCGTGTGGAGCGGGGGGAGACGGCCGAGCAGGCGGCGCTGCGCGAGGCGCACGAGGAGATCGCGCTGGACGTCGCCACGGTGGAGGTGCTCGGCCGTCTCCCGGCGACCTACCTCCCCCCATCCCGCTTCTGGCTCCAGCCCATCGTGGCGCGCTGGCGGGCCCCGCACCCGCTGGTGGCCGCCGAGACCGAGGTCGCCGCCGTCCTGCGGGTTCGGTTGTCGAGCCTTCGCGACGTGGGCAACTGGCGGATGGTGCGGCTGTCGACCCGGGGCGACTCGTGGGCATGGCAGCTGGACGCCGACCACCTGCTGTGGGGCGCCACGGCGGTGATCACGGTGTCGCTGCTCGACCTGCTCATCCCCGACTGGCACGGCGGGACGGCGCTCGGCGACCTGGCCACGGCGCGGGAGGCACGACCATGGGACGTGCCCGGCCGCCTGGCGCCGTTGCCCTCGCCCGCCATGCTGCCCGGTGTGCCCGAGGTCCCCGCCGACTCGGCGCCGGTCGTCCGCAGCGACGCGTGGCGGCGACACGCCCGGGACGTCGACGTCGTCGAGGGTGCCGCGGCGGCGGCGACGCGTGCCATCGGACTCCTGGCTCAGGCGCGTGACGCCGCGCGGGTGCTCGTGCTGGCCGGCCCCGGGCGCACCGGGGCCGCCGGTGTGGCCTCCGCACGGGCCCTGGCGGCGGCGGGCGTGCGGGTCGCCGTCGTGTGCGCGGGCCGACCGACGCCGGCCGGCGACTGGGCGGCGGGCGCGCCCAGTTCGCCGGGCGACCGGCTGCCTGTCGCCGATGTCGTCCTGGACGCGGTCACCGGCGGCGGCCTGCGCGGAGCCCTGCGGGGAGCGCCGCGCGACGCCGTGCTCGCCCTGCGCCACGTGAGCGCGCCCATTATCAGCCTGGACCTGCCCAGCGGCCTGCACCCCGACGAGGGCCTCGTCGGCGAGCTGGTCACCGCCGACGTCACAATCGCCCTGGGCGCGCCCAGGGCGGGCCTGTTCCGGCCCGGCATCGGCCCGTTCGTCGGCGACCTGTACCTGGCCGACCTCGGCTGGCCCGAGGCCGGCCATCGCCGGCTCGGGGTGCCCCGCGTGACGCTGTTCGCCGGAGGGCCGCTCGTGCGGCTCGTGCCCGGCCCCTCGGCCGCCCCGGACCGCTGGCGGGAGTGACCCGCCGGCCCCGGTATGCTCGACTTCCCCACCCGGCCCGGATGGCGAAACGGCAGACGCAGCGGACTTAAAATCCGCGGCCCTCAGGGGCGTGTGGGTTCGACCCCCACTCCGGGCACACCTCAGACCAGTGCCACATCCCGGAGACGGACGGCGCGTGGTCCTCAGACCCGCGCGAAGGCGTCGATGTCCTCTTCGAACTCGTGCACCATCGACCGGGTCAGGCTCGGGCGCGTCTCGTTGATCGCGGTCAGGAACTCGTCGATGGTTGCCCGTGTCCCGTCCTCGTGAACGACGGTCCGCTCGAACGCCGCCTGGCCCGCCTTGTGAGCGGCGAAGTCGATGTCGGCGGGGGTGAACAGCGATGTGGCCTCCACGAGCCGTTCCACGTCGACGTCCTGGTCAGTGATGCGCTGGATGTAGCCGCGCCAGATCGCGCGTCGGGCCTCTTCGTCGGGAGGCCCCACCGGTATGACG
>JAHWKQ010000246.1 GCA_019347785.1 Actinomycetota bacterium | reverse complement strand
ACGTCGAGCGCAGCTTCCAAGGGCAGGCCCTTGCGCAGCACGGCATCGAGCAGGTGGGCCGTCGTCGTCTTGCCATTCGTGCCCGTGACGCCGCACAGCGGGAACGCGCCGCTGGGGTCGCCGTGGACCCGGGCGGCCGCTGGCCCCAGGGCCTCGGTGACGCTGGGGACCACGAGCTCGGGCACGCCCAGTCCCAGGGGCCGCTCGACGAGCAGGCCGGAGGCGCCGGCCCTCACCGCCTGGGGCGCGAAGTCGTGGCCGTCGACGGCCAGGCCGGGGCGGCAGGCGAACAGCACCCCCGGGCCGGCCGAGCGGCTGTCGTGGGTGACGTCGTCGACCCGCACGTCGCCACCGACGCCGCCCGCGAGCCGGGCGTGCGGGAGGGTGCGGGACAGGTCGTGCAACGTCGCCACGGACGAACTCGGGTGACTCCAACAACAGACGCGGAGCGACTCGGACTGCTCACCCGCGAGCATAGGTCGGGCAGCGGCCCGCGCGGCGCAGCGGCCACGCCCGGACGGCCACGCCGACGGGTGTGGGCACCCGCTCGGAGGGCCTCACCCGTCGGGCTGGGCGACGGTCCATGCGCCTCCGGGGGCAACCGCCTCGACCGGATCGGAGGGCTCGACGCGCCGGTGGGCCAGGGCGAACGTCATGATCTCGCTGAATACAGGCGCCGCCGTGACCCCGCCGTAGATGATCTCGGCCTCGTCCAGGGCCACCGCGACGACCAGGTCCGGGTCCTCGGCTGGGGCGAAGCCCGCGAAGGTGCCGATGTACGCGCCCGCCTCGTAGCCGCGCGTGGTCTCCGACGGCTTCTTCGCGGTGCCGGTCTTGCCGGCGACGCGGTAGCCGGGGACCGCGGCCTCCGTACCAGTGCCCCGCTCGACGACCCCGACGAGCAGGCGGGCCATCTGCTCGGCCGTCCGTCGGCTGACCACGCGCCGACGCTTCGGCTCGGGCGCGGGGTCCAGCCGACCGGGCCCGTCGGTCGAGCCGCGCACGAGTGTGGGCTCGACCCACTCCCCCCCGCTGGCGACGGTCTGGAAGACTCCGGCGACCTGCAGCAGGGACGCGGACACCCCCTGGCCGATCGCGATCGTCGGCAGGCTGGTGCCCCACCAGTCGGACACGTCCGCGAGGATGCCGGAGGACTCGCCGGGGAAGCCCAGGCCGGTGGGCCGTCCGTACCCGAACCGGCGCAGGTACCTCGCGAGCCGCCGCTGGCCCAGGCGCTGGGCCACCTTGATCGTGCCGATGTTGGACGACTCCGCGATGATGTCGGCGAACGACATGGGCTCGGGCGGGTGGGAGTGGGAGTCGGTGAACTCCTTGTCCGCCACCTGCAGGTGGTCAGGGACCATCAGCCGGGTGGCGGGGGTCACCACGCCCTCCTCGAGCGCGGCTGAGCCGGTGATGACCTTGTTGACGCTGCCCGGCTCGAAGACGTCGGTGACCACGCGGTTGCGACGCGCGTACTCGTCGGCGCGCTCGATGTCCTCGGGGCTGTAGCCGGGCGCCGAGGCCATGGCCAGGACCTCGCCGGTGCGGGCGTCCAGGACGACCGCGGAGCCGCCGACGGCCCGGTAGCGGTCGACCGCCCTGCGCAGGGCGGTCTCGGTCGTGAACTGGATCTCCCGGTCCAGCGTCAGCACGAGATCGCTGCCCGGCAGGGGCGCCCGGACCTCCCGCCGCGCCGAGGTGATGTCCAGCCCGCCCGGGGCCTCCTCCAGCCGCAGCAGCCCGTTGCGCCCGGCGAGGACATCGTCGTACTGCAGCTCCATGCCGGACAGGCCGACGTTGTCGGTGCCCACGTAGCCCACGACCTGGGCGGCCAGCGACCCGGCCGGGTAGACGCGCGCCGGCTCCTCCAGCACGCCGATGCCCGGCAGCTCCAGCGCCGCGACGCGGCTGCCCACGCGGCTGGGCATCTGGCGGCCCAGGTAGACGAAGCCCGTGTCCTCCCGCAGCAGCCGCTCGACCCGGGGCCTCGGCATGTCCAGCAGCGGGGCCAGCCGCCGCCCCATGCGGCGGGGATCGGCGCCCGCCCGGGTGATCATGCGCGGGTCGGCGTAGATCGTCGCCGCGGCGACCGACATCGCCAGCGGATCGCCGCTGCGGTCGTACAGCCTGCCGCGCGTGGCCGGCAGGTTCACCTGTCGCCGGGTCTGGCGGGCCGCCAGCACCCGGTACTGACCGGCGTGGATGACCTGCACGCTGAGCACACGCCAGCCCAGGAGCAGGGTGAGCACCAGGTAGAGCGCGAGCATCGCCGACAGGCGTCGCCCGGGCTGGGCACGGGCGATGGCCCGACCCCAGCCGGCGACCCGGCGCGGCGGGCGGGGGGCGGGGGCAGAGGCGGCGCCGCCGGCGGGCCGGCGAGGCAGCGTCGCGGTCACCGACGGGGTCCCGCGGCCGCCTCCACCGGTGACCGGTCCGACCCTGCCTCACCGCCTCGCCCGCCCTGACGACGAGGCGCCCCGCCGGGCCCGCTCGCGCGCCGGCCCGACGGGGGCGGGCGCAGCGTCAGGAACGAGGGGCCCGTCGCGGGGACCATGCCCAGGCGGCGCACCGCCACGCGGTGCACCCTGGCCGGCGACTCGAGCGCAAAGACCCGCACGCCGAGCTCGTCGGCCCTGTGGGACAGCTCGTCGACCCGTTGCT
>JAHWKQ010000056.1 GCA_019347785.1 Actinomycetota bacterium | reverse complement strand
CCGCCGGCGTTGGCCATGAAGATGGCCAGGGCGAAGCCGGACACCAGCGCGCCGGCCAGGAAGCCGCCGAGCGCGTCGACGCTGACCAGCCCGATGGCCAGCGGCACGATGATGGCCAGGCCGCCGGGCACGATCATCTCCTTGAGCGCCGCGGCCGTCGAGATGTCGACACAGCGGGCATACTCCGGCACGACCCCCTCGCGGCCCTCCCGCAGGCCGGGGACCTCGCGGAACTGACGGCGGACCTCCTCGATCATCTGGTTCGCGGCCCGCCCGACCGCGTCGATGGTCAGCGCGGCGAACAGGAACGGCAGCATCGCCCCGAGGAACAGGCCGGAGAACACCGACACCGAGCCGACGTCGAGCGAGATGGTGCCGCCCGCGTCCACGACGGCCTGCTCGAAGGCCTTGAACAGCGCGAGCGCCGTCACCGCCGCGGACCCGATCGCGAAGCCCTTCGCGACCGCCGCGGTCGTGTTGCCGAGCGCGTCGAGAGAGTCGGTGACGTCACGGACCTCCGAGGGCAGGTGCGCCATCTCGGCGATACCGCCCGCGTTGTCGGCGATCGGCCCGTAGGCGTCGACCGACACGACGACGCCGGTGGTGGCCAGCATGCCGATGGCGGCCAAGGCGATGCCGTAGATGCCGGTCGAGTCGTTGCCGGGGATCACGGAGTTGGCCGCGGCGTAGGCGACCGCCACGGCGACGATCACGAGCACGACGGCGGAGGCGACCGACATCATCCCCGCGGACACGCCGCGCAGGATCGTCGTCGCCGGGCCGGTCTCCGACGCCGCGGCGATCGCCTTGACGGGTGGGTAGTGGTCGGACGTGTACAGCTCGGAGACGCGCCCGATGCCGGTCCCGACCGCCAGGCCCGCGACGACGGCGACCGGGAAGCCCCACCAGTTGCCCACCTCGGGCAGGCCGTCGAACAACAGGTAACCGACGACCGCGGTGGCCGCGATGGTCAGCAGCGCGGCCAGGTTCGTGCCGCGGTGCAGGGCACGGGCGAGCTGCCGGCTGGTGGCGTCGGGGGCCGTCTTGACCGTGAAGGCCCCGAAGATCGACGCGACCATGCCCAGGCCGCCGATCGCGAGCGGGAAGATGACCGCCCGCTGCTGGAAGTCCCCGCCGATGGTCGTGAACGCGAACGCGGCGAGCGCGATCGGCGCGATGATCGCGCCGGCGTAGGACTCGAACAGGTCCGCCCCCATGCCCGCGACGTCGCCGACGTTGTCACCGACGTTGTCGGCGATGGTGGCCGGGTTGCGCGGGTCGTCCTCGGGGATTCCCGCCTCGACCTTGCCGACCAGGTCGGCGCCGACGTCGGCGGCCTTGGTGTAGATGCCGCCGCCGATGCGGCTGAACAGGGCGATCGAGCTGCCGCCCAGGCCGAAGGCCGTCACCACCTGGAACGGCTGGTCGACCCGCAGCAGCTCCACGAACACCAGGTAAGCCAGCGACAGGCCGGCCAGGGCCAGGCCCGCGACGGTGAACCCCATCACGGCCCCGCCCCGGAACGCCAACGGCAGGGCGAGCTGGGGGCCGGTGCGGGCGGCCTGTGTCGTCCGTGCGTTGGCCAGCGTCGCGACCGTCATGCCGACGAAGCCGGCCAGGCCCGACAGCACCGCCCCGGTGACGTAGGCGATGGCCCCCCACGGCCGGCCGTAGGGCAGCAGCACCGCGATGAGCACCGTCATGATGACGACGAACCCGGCGACGGCGGTGTACTCACGGCGGATGAACGCGCGCGCGCCGGTCTGGATGGCCGTCATGAGCTCGACCATGCGCTCGTTGCCGGGGTCGGCCCGCTTGACGACGCCGAAGAAATAGCCGGCGAGCATGAGCCCGGTCACGGCCGAGGCCAGGCTCAACAAGGGCGTGAACGTCTCCACCTACGGCCTTTCGGGACGACGGGTCGGGGCCTGCCGCCCCGCCGCGAGTGTAGTCAGGGGCTCGGGGCGCTTGCGAACGGCGCCCGTGCGCCGATCTCCCACACCGCCGCCCGTGCCGTTACTGTGGAACATCGCCGCACCGCTGTGCGTTGCCGCGTCTGCCGGCCTCCGACGACCGAAAGCAGGGCATGACGCAGAACCTCGTGATCGTCGAATCGCCCACCAAGGCCCGCACGATCGAGAAGTACCTGGGCCCGGACTACCGGGTCCTGGCCAGCTACGGCCATGTGCGCGACCTGCCGCGCAGCGACTTCGCCGTCGAGGTCGACGACGGCCGTGTCGCGCTGCGCTACGAGGTGCCGAAGTCCTCGTCGAAGCACGTCAGCGCCATCCGCACGCAGGTCGACGCCGCGCGGCGGGTGTACCTGGCCACCGACCTGGACCGCGAGGGGGAGGCGATCGCCTGGCACGTCGCCGAGCTGGCCGGCATCGACACCGCCACCGACAACCGGGTGGTGTTCTCCGAGATCACCCGCGACGCGATCCTGGAGGCCTTCGACCGGCCGCGGCCCATCGACTCCGACCTCGTCGACGCCCAGCAGGCGCGCCGGGCGGTCGACCGCATCGTGGGCTACCGGCTGTCCCCCACCTTGTGGCGCAACGTCGCCTCGGGCATCTCCGCGGGGCGGGTGCAGTCGGTCGCGCTGCGGATGATCTGCGACCGCGAGGAGGAGATCCGCCGCTTCACGCCCACCGAGTACTGGTCGATCGACGCGGCGTTCGCCCGCGACGACGTCCGGCGCCTCGCCGCCCGGCTGCACACGGTCGACGGCAGCCGCGTCACCACGCCGAAGGACCTGGCGGCCCGGGCCGACCGGGGCGCCGACGACGGCACCATGCTCATCCCCGACGAGCAGACGGCCCTCGCCCTGCAGGCCCGGGCCCGCCGGGCGGGGGCGTGGACGGTCGCCGAGGTCGTCCGTCGGGAGACCAGGCGCACCCCGCCGCCGCCGTTCACCACCTCGACCCTGCAGCAGGAGGCGGCCCGCAAGCTGAGCTTTTCTTCCAAGAAGACGATGCGCGTCGCCCAGCAGCTGTACGAGGGCATCTCGCTGGGCACCGAGGGCGCCGTCGGCCTCATCACGTACATGCGGACCGACAGCGTCAACCTGTCGGCGACGGCCCTGGGTGAGCTGGCCGACGTCGTCGGGTCCCGGTTCGGCGAGCGCTACACCCTGTCCGAGCCGCGCCGGTACAAGGCCAAGGCCAAGGGCGCGCAGGAGGCCC
The DNA here is from genome assembly GCA_019347785.1 of Actinomycetota bacterium. Lineage (GTDB taxonomy): Bacteria > Actinomycetota > Nitriliruptoria > Euzebyales > Egibacteraceae > JAHWKQ01. The sequence continues at coordinate 7,777 of JAHWKQ010000056.1, read as the reverse complement.
ACGAGGCCGTCCGCCCGACGAGCGCCGAGCGGACGCCGGGGTCGGTCGCCGGCCACCTCGACCGCGACCAGCGGGCCCTTTACGAGCTGATCTGGAAGCGCACCGTCGCGACGCAGATGGCGCCGGCCGTGTACGACTCGCTGCGGGCCGACATCGTGGCGCGCGACGGGGAGGGCCGCGACGGTGAGCTGCGCTTCCGGGCCACCGGGCAGGTACTGCGCTTCGACGGCTTCGTGCGCCTGTACTCGGAGGGCCGGGACGACGAGGACGACCCGCTCGGGGGCGGAGGGTCCCGCGGCTCGGGTGCCGAGCTGCCCGACCTGGAGGAGGGCCAGACGCTGTCGCTGGCCGACGTCCGTGGCGAGCAGCACTTCACCGAGCCGCCGCCTCGCTACAGCGAGGCCAGCCTCGTCAAGGCTCTGGAGGCCGAGGGCATCGGGCGGCCGTCGACGTACGCCTCGATCATCGGGGTGCTGCTGGACCGCGAGTACGTCCGGCTCGAGTCGCGCCGGTTCCTGCCCACGCCGCTGGGGGAGGTCGTCACCGCCTACCTCAAGCAGCACTTCGGCGAGGTCGTCGACATCTCCTTCACCGCGAGGATGGAGGCGGAGCTCGACGACATCGCCGAGGGCCGCGAGCCGTGGTCGCGTCTGGTCCGCGAGTTCCTCGACGAGGTCGACGAGTGGATCTCCGAGCGCAAGCCGGAGCGGCCGCGCATCCCCATCGACGGCGCGACCTGCCCGGTCTGCGGCAGCCCCATGGAAAAGGTGTTCAGCGGCAAGTCACGGCAGTGGTTCGCCTCCTGCCAGCGCTGGCCCGACTGCTCGGGCACCCTGCCGCTGGACGCCTACGGCAACGTCACGACCGTCGAGGAGCTGCGCCCCGACCCCGAGGTGACCTGCCCCGAGTGCGGCAAGCCGATGATCCGCCGCGAGGGCCGCTACGGACCCTTCTACGGCTGCCAGGACTACCCCGCCTGCAAGGGCATCGTCAACGTCGAGCGGCGCATCGGCTTCGACTGCCCCAAGTGCGGCCAGGGCCAGCTGACCGAGCGCCGCAGCCGCCACGGCAAGCCCTTCTACGGCTGCAACCGCTACCCGGAGTGCGACTTCGCGCTGTGGACCCAGCCGCTGGCGCGGCCCTGTCCTCAGTGCGGCGGCCCGCTCAAGCCACCGCGGCGTCACGCCAAGAAGCCGGTCGCCGTGTGCGCGCACTGCGAGGCGCGCGTCCCGGTCGAGGCCGAGCCACCGCGGGTCGAGGCGCACGAGTACGTCCCGCGGCGCGCCCAACCCATCCCCTGACCCGGAGTGTGTCGACTGACCGGCGCTTACGGTGTGCCAGTCGACACACCACGGGTCAGGCGGCGGGCACCCGCACGACGCCGAGCAGGCCCGTACCCGAGCCCTCCGCCGGTGGGACGAGACGAACGTCGTCGGTCCTCACGCGGCCCCCGGGGCGTACACGCCCCAGCACGCCGGCCACCCAGCCGCCCAGGGTGTGGCAGGCGCCCGGCGCCGCGCCGGCCGCCAGTCCCCACGCCCGGTTGACGAGCGGATGGAGCAGTCGCCGGACGCCGTCGAGCGCGAACACCTCGCCCTCCAGGCGCCAGACGATGGCGTCCGGCCCGGCGTGCCCGCGCAGCAGGCGCTCCAGTCCCCCGGCGTCCAGGACGCCGACATGCGGGGCGTAGCCGGACCACGCGCCCGGGTAGCCGCTCTCGTCGGGCGTCGACACCACGAGCAGCCCGCCTGGGGCGACCTTGGCCCGCAGCGCCGCGACAAAGCCCGGCTGCGCGGCGGCGGGGACGTGCTCGACGACCTCCATCGCCGTCACCAGGGCCGCCGACCCGTCCGGCACCCGCTCCAGGTGTGCCTCGATGCCCGCATGCGGGAACGCCGCCGACGCCACCCGCCGCACCAGCGGGTCCGCGTCCACCAGCGTCACGTCCCACCCCAGCCGGTGGGCGAGCCAGGCGGCCAGCGCCCCCACCCCGCTGCCCACGTCTAGTAGGCGGCCGCCGTGCCCGGCATCCCCCCTGATTGGGCGGCCGCCGTGCCCGCGGTGCTGTTCCGCGAGGGCGGCCGCGGCGGCGTAGTTGGCCAGGTGGCGGATCAGCGAGCGGCGGCTGCCGTCACTGCCGGCGTGCCCCCCCTGCCGGTTGGCCTGCGAGGCGCCGGGGGTGGCCCGGGCACGGGCCAGCAGGACGGCGGCCTCGTCGGCGGCGCCGGCGAGGTCGCCCAGCACCGGCGCGGTCCCGGTGTTCCGGGGGCCCGGTGTCGCGGTGATGGTGACCTCCCGGGATGGACGAGTACGCTCGGTGAACAACGAGCGGGCCGGTCGACGCGGCCACCGGATGCCGGTCGCGTCATCACCATACCGGGAGGGACCAGTATCAGCGCTCAGCGCGCCGGCGGCCCGTCGGGCGACTCCCCGCCCATGGGCTCCCTGGTCACCGACGCTGCCCGCCTGTCCTCCTACCGGGCCCTGCTTCGCAACCGCAACTACCGACTGTGGTTCGTCTCGGCGCTGGGCTCCAGCCTGGGCGACTGGGTCGGGCTCGTCGCGCTGCAGACCCTCATCGTGTCGCTGTCCGAGTCGAACCCCCGCGCACAGGTCTTCGGCCTCGGCGCGATCATGGCCGCACGGCTGGTGCCCAGCATGGTCGTCGGCCCGGTCGCGGGGGTCATCTCCGACCGCTACGACCGCAAGCGGCTCATGGTCTTCACCGACCTGGCCCGGGGGTCGCTGTTCGTCGGGATCGCGTTCTCCCGAGAGCTCAGTGCCCTGCTCGCGCTCACGTTCGCCGTCGAGTGCCTGTCCCTGCTGTACATGAGCGCGAAGGACGCGTCGCTGCCGGTCATCGTCGAGCGGCGCCATCTGACTCAGGCGAACCAGCTCAACCTGCTGGTCAGCTACGGCACGCTGCCGTTCGGGGCGTTCGTCGCGACCGCGCTGGTGGGCCTCGGCGCCCTGCTGCAGGGCGTGGGCCTGGCGGCGCTGAGCACCAGCCAGTTCGCGCTGCTGCTCAACGCCGGGACGTTCGTGGCCGCCGGCCTGCTGGTGACCCGGGTGCGGATGCCCGAGCACGGGCGGCGGGCCGACACCGCCGAGACCTCCGGGATCCTGGGGGAGCTGCGCGAGGGGCTGCAGTTCATCAGGGAGCGCCACGTCATCCGTTCGCTCATCGTCGGCGTGGTCGGGGCGGCGTTCGGCGCCGGCGTCGTCGTCGCGCTGGGACCGGCCTTCGTCAAGCAGTCACTGGACGGCCGCGGCACCGACTGGGCGCCGTTCATGGCGGTCGTCGGCACCGGGCTGGTGGTGGGCATCCTGCTCGTGCCGATCCTGACCGCCCGCTTCCCCAAGGAGCGCGTGTTCCCGGTCGTGCTGTCGGCGACCGCCGTGATGGCCATGGTCGTCGCCACGATGCCCTCACTGCCGGCCGCATCGGTCGCCGGCTTTCTGCTGGGAGGTGTGTCGGGGCTCAGCTTCGTCATCGGCTACACGCTGCTCGGCGAGCACGCCGACGACGAGGTGCGGGGCAAGACGTTCGCGGCCTTCTACACCGTCACGCGGATCGCCATGTTCTCCGCCCTGGTGTTCGGGCCGTTCCTGGCCGGGGGCATCGACGGCATCCTCGTCCTGCTCAGCGGGCGCACCTTCGCCCCCGACGGCGTGCGCATCACGGCGTTCCTCTCCGGGCTGGTCGCGCTGGCCGCGGCGCTGCTGTCGTGGCGCGGCTTCAACCGGGCGCTGCGCGAGCGGCCCGCCCAGCGGATGCGTCTGCCGTGGGCGGGCGGGCGCTTGGACAGCGCCGGCGTCCTCATCGCCTTCGAGGGCGTGGAGGGCTCGGGAAAGTCGACGCAGATGGCCATGCTGGCCCGCACGCTGCGCGAGGAGGGTCGCGACGTCGTCGTCACGCGCGAGCCCGGCGGCTCGCGGGTGGCCGAGCGCGTGCGCGAATTGGTCCTCGACCGCGGTTCGGAGCCCATGAACGCCCGCACCGAGGCCCTGCTGTACGCCGCAGCCCGCGCCGAGCACGTCGACGCGATCATCCGCCCGGCTCTGGAGGCGGGCAAGGTCGTGCTCACCGACCGCTACGTCGACAGCTCGCTGGTCTACCAGGGCCAGGCCCGGGGCCTTGGAGAGGCCGACGTGGCCGAGGTCAACCGCTGGGCGACCGAGGGCGTGCTGCCCGACGCCGTGGTGCTGTTGGACCTCGACCCGGAGGAGGGCCTGCGACGTGCGGGGCGGCGCTCCGTGGCCGATCGGATCGAGGGGGAGGGACAGGCGTTCCATCACCTGGTCGCGCAGGGCTATCTGCGGCTGGCCCGCAGCGACCGCCGGCGCTACGTGGTCGTCCCCGCCGACGGGGACGAGGCGCGCGTCGCCGAGCGCGTGCGGGCAGGGCTGCGACCATGGCTGCCACGACCGGACAAAGGGCCCACCGGCCGCAGGGACGAGACGGTCGAGCCCCGGCGCGACGACCGCGTGACCCGGTGAGCACGCGGGCCGGCCCGGGCCGCCGGGAGGCCTCGGGGGCGCCCGTGTGGCCGGCGCCCGCCCAGAAGCACGCGGCCGGCGTGCTGCGCGCCTCCGTCGAGCGGGGGGACGTGACGCACGCGTGGGCCTTCGTCGGGCCGGCCGGGGTCGGCCAGCGGCGGGCGGCCCGCGCGCTGGCCGCGGGGCTGAACTGTCCCGCGCCGGATGCGCCGTGCGGCGCGTGCGATGTCTGCGACCGCTGCCTGCGTGGCGTGTACCCCGCGTACTGGGAGTTCGCCCCCACCGGCGCCGCGCACCGCGTCGCCGAGGTCCGCGAGCGGTGGCTGCCCGCCGCGTTCCGCTCGGCGCCCGAGGGGCGCTGGAAGGTGTTGCGGGTGCTCGAGGCCGACCGCATGAACGAGGCCGCGGCCAACGCCTTCCTCAAAGGGCTCGAGGAGCCGCCGCCGGCCACGTCATGGGTGCTGGAGGTCGCCGACCCCGACGAGCTGCCCGACACGGTCCTGTCGCGCTGCCGGGTCGTGCGCTTCGCCGCCTGGAGCCCCGCGGCGCTGGACGCCGAGGCCCGGCGGCTGGGGCTCCACGACGCCGGAGAGCGTGCGCTGGCGGTGCGCGCCTGCCTGGGGTCACCCGCCACGCTGCGGCGGCTGGCCGGCGGCGGACTGGACGACCTGCGCCGGCACCGGTCGATCCCCCGTCGCCTGCGCGACCAGGGTCCCGGCTACGCGCTGGTGGCGGTCCGCGCACTGGACGACGAGGTGCGCCGCCACGCCGCGGAGACCAAGGCGGCGGGCCGGCGCGAGCGGGAGGAGCTGACGCGGCTGTACGGCGACGAGGTGCCCAGGGGGATCGCCCGCCAGGTCGAGGAGCGGGCGGCCCGCCGGGAGCGTGAGACGCGCACGCGGGTGCTGCAGGCCGCTCTGGACGACCTGGTGGCCTGGTACCGGGACTGCCTGCTCGTCGCGTCCGGGGGCGACCCCGCCGGGGCGCTCAACCTGGACGCCGGCGACGAGCTGCGCGCCGACGCCGGGGCGCTGGGGCCCTCCGGCGCGCTCGGGGCGGCCGACCTGGTGCTGGCGACCCGCGAGGGCCTGGAGCTGAACGTCCAGCACACCCTGGCGCTGGAGGCGCTGTTCCTGGAGCTGTCGTCGCTGACCCGGTCCACCTGACGCGGCTCGGACCGCAGGGCGTTAGGCTCTGAGACCTCCACATGAGCGGGGCAGGCGTGAGCGACGAGGACACGACGTCCACGGGAGACGGGCCGGCCGGCGCCGACGACGGGCAGGCCGACGAGAACCGCGACGAGGTCGAGGCGCTACAGGACCGCATCGCCGACGCGCGCCGCAGGGCCGACGACGTGTCTCGCGAGTCCGCCGCCGACCCCTCCCTGCACGTGCCCCACTACGACATGGCCGGCGAGGAGGGCGCGGACGCCGAGGGCGAGACGGCCGGCGAGGGCACCGACGGTCAGGGCGGGGGTTCACCGGATAACGGCTGACACGGTGATTGAATGACACCACCGCCGATGCGCCGAAAGGCGCAGGGAGGCCCGTGATGTCAGTCGTTGCCGCGTCCAGCCCCATGTCAGGCCTGCAGCGGGGTGTGGCCACGGCCGCGAGGATCCTGCCCCAGCTGGTGTCGTTCGTCGTCATCCTGGTGGTGGGCTACCTGGCGGCGAGGCTGATCTCGCGCCTGACCGCCAGGCTGCTCGAGCGGGTCGGGTTCGACCGCGCGGTGGAGCGGGGCGGGGTGCGGCGCGCGCTGCAGAACACGCAGTACGACCCCAGCGACCTGCTGGCCAAGCTCGTCTTCTACGCCATCATGCTGTTCGTCCTGCAGCTGGCGTTCGGCGTCTTCGGGGACAACCCGATCAGCGACCTGCTGTTCGGCATCATCGCCTTCCTGCCGCTGGTCTTCGTCGCCGTGGTCATCGTCGTCGTGGCGGCGGCGATCGCGGCGGGCGTGCGCGAGATCGTGCGGGCGGCCCTGGGGGGGCTCAGCTACGGGCGCCTGCTGGCCGACGTCGCCTCCGGCGTCATCCTCGCGATCGGGCTGTTCGCGGCGCTGAACCAGTTGCGCATCGCGCCGGCGATCGTCAACGGGCTGTTCTACGCCCTGCTGGCCATCGTCGTGGGGGTGACGATCGTCGCCGTCGGCGGCGGCGGCATCGCCCCCATGCGAGACCGCTGGCAGCGCGCGCTGGACCGCATCGACGACGAGGCCCCGCGCATCCGCGAGAAGGCGCAGAGCGCCCGCGAGGAGGCGCAGAGCGCCCGCGAGCAGATCGCCGAGCGCGCCCAGGAGCGCGCCGCCCAGGCCCGCGACATCGCCGAGGAGGAGCCCGAGGAGGACGAGGGCGCCTACCGGCTGCCCTACGAGCGCGGCGGCACCCGGACCGTCCGGCTGCCGTCCGAGGACGAGACCTGGCGGCGCTGACCGGCTGACACACCCGCGACCCACCGGCCTGCGGGTCGCGGTCGGCCCATGCACACACGGTCGCTGCGCGCCCCGGCGGCGGGGGGCATACTGCCACCGCGGCCGTAGGCGGGCAGCCGTGCCGCAGCACCGACGTTCAGCCGCAGCCGTTCCGCCGTGGGCGGTCCGCGACCCGTGTAGGTGCAGGAGACCCCGGTGTACTCGGTCGTCAAGCGGCTCCTCGTCGGCCGGCCGTTGGCCAGCACCGAGGAGGAGCGCCAGCGCATCTCCAAGAAGGTGGCCCTGGCCGTCTTCTCGTCCGACGCGATCTCCTCGACCGCGTACGCCACCGAGGAGATCCTGCACGTGCTCGTTCCCTTCGCGGCCATGGCCGCGCTGGGCTACCTGCTGCCGATCTCACTGGTCGTGGTGGCGATGCTGGCGATCGTCGTCTTCAGCTACCGTCAGACCGTCCATGCCTACCCCAGGGGCGGGGGCTCCTATGTCGTCTCCCGCGACAACCTCGGCGAGACGCCCTCGCTCGTAGCTGGCGCCTCGCTGCTGGTCGACTACATCCTCACGGTCGCCGTGTCGATCTCGGCCGGCGTGGCGGCGATCACCTCGGCCTACCCGGGGCTGCGGGAGCACCGGGTGGCCCTGGGCGTGGCGATCATCGCGGGGCTCGCGCTCGCCAACCTGCGCGGGGTGCGTGAGTCCGGGCGGCTGTTCGCGGTCCCGACATACGCCTACATCACGACGCTGGGCGCGCTCGTCGGCTGGGGGTTGTTCCGCAGCTACACCGGGGCGTTGGAGCCCCTGCCGGTCGACGCCGCCGGGATCGCCGGCCCAGTCGACCATATGCTTT
>JAHWKQ010000245.1 GCA_019347785.1 Actinomycetota bacterium | reverse complement strand
CTCCCCGGAGCGGGCGCGCGCCGCCGCCCGGTCGGGGCGTCTGCTCGCGCTGGGCCCGATGTGGGCGCATCCGAGCGCGGCCGCCGGGTGGGCCGACGCGGTCAGCGACGCCCTGGCGGCTCACCACGCCGCCCACCCCGTCGAGCGGGCCGCGCGCAAGGACGTGGCCGCGCGGGCCGCCGAAGCCGCGGGCTGCCCCCCCATGGTGGTCGACGACCTGCTCGCCACGCTCGTGCGGCTGGGCCGCGTGGTCGCCGAGGGCCCCGGACTGCGCACCCCCGACCACTCGGTCCGGCTGAGCCCGGCGCAGACGGCGGCGCGCGCGGCGCTGCTGGACGCGCTCCGGGCCGCGCCGTTCACCCCTCCACCCCTGAGGCAGGCGGCCGGGGCCGCGGGCGCCTCCGAGGCGTTGGTGCGCGAGCTGGAGGCGTCCGGGGAGCTGGTCAGGCTGGCGCCCGACCTGGCGCTGGCCGGCAGCGCCCTGGACGAGGCCGCCGAGCGACTGCGTGTCGCCTACCGGCGTGAGGGGCCGTTGACCGCCGCCCGCGCCAAGGAGGTGCTGGGCACCAGCCGCAAGTACGCCCTGCCTCTGTTGGAGGAGCTCGACCGCCGCGGCCGCACCCGCCGCGTCGGTGATGTGCGCGAGGTCTTGTAGCCGGTCGGCTCCGGCCGCCGGCACGCTAGGTTGCCGTGCGGCCGCGGCGAACGAAGGAGATGGGATGCAGCAGTGGGAGTACGCGACGGCGCCGTTGATCAGCCACGCTCTGCAGGAGATCCTCAACAACTGGGGCGAGGAGGGCTACGAGCTGGTGTGCGTGGTCGAGAGCGTGGCGTATTTCAAGCGACCGAAGCAGGCGGGCGGCCAGTGAGCGCCGCGGAGCGGCGGCTGTCGGAGCTGGGGCTCGAGCTGCCGGAGCCCCCGCCGCCGGCGGCGGCCTACGTGCCCGTCGCGCGCGCCGGTGAGGTGCTGTACGTCTCGGGCCAGGTCGCCGTCGCCCAGGGCCAGCCGGTGGCCACCGGCAAGCTCGGCGGGGAGGTCGACACGCGGGTGGGGACGCGCTGCGCGCGCCAGTGCGCCGTCAACGTCCTCGCACAGCTCAAGGCCGAGCTGGGCAGCCTCGACCGCGTCCGGCAGGTCGTCCGCCTGGGCGTCTTCGTCGCCAGCGACCCGGCCTTCACCCAGCAGCACGTCGTGGCCAACGGCGCGTCGGAGCTGGTCGCCGATGTCTTCGGGCAGGCGGGGCTCCACGCCCGGGCCGCCGTGGGCGTCCCATCGCTGCCGATGGACTCACCGGTCGAGGTCGAGGCGGTCGTGCTCGTCGAGTGAAGCCTGCCGGGCACATGCGCCCGCGAATCCACACTCGACGGGTTGTGGCGGCTCAGCTGGCCTTGAGCTTGCCGCCGAGGATTCGCCGCCGCTCGGACTCGGAGCGGCCGCCCCACACGCCGAAGGGCTCCCGGGTGGCCAGCGCCCAGTCCAGGCAGGGCAGGCGCACCGGGCACCGGGCGCAGATCCGCTTGGCCCGCGCCTCGCGCGCCTCCCGATCGGGCTTGTGCTCGAACCAGGGGGGCGGGAAGAACACGTCCGAGTCGATCGCGCGGCACAGACCGTGCTGTTGCCAGCCGGTCGGTGGCGATTTCTTCAACTGTGGCAGCGACGCCATGGGCTCCGCTCCCCGAGAAGACTACCTGGGGTAGCGGCAAGAATACTCTATAAAGTGTGACCGGGAAACCCCTCAGGAGGACGCGCCTCGGGGCGTGGTGCCGAAGGAGGATTGGAACGGTCCCAGCAGCTCGATCGGCACGGGCAGCACGAGCGTGGAGTTCTTCTCGGCGGCGACCTCCGTGACCGTCTGCAGCATGCGCAGCTGGTAGGCGATGGGCTGCTCGGCGATGACGGCGGCGGCGTCGCTGAGCTTCTGCGCCGCCTGGAACTCGCCCTCGGCGTTGATGATCTTCGCGCGCCGGTCGCGTTCGGCCTCGGCCTGGCGGGCCATCGCCCGCTGGATCTCGTTGGGGAGGTTGACGTCGCGGATCTCCACGAGCGTGACCTTGACGCCCCACGGCTCGGTGAGGTCGTCCACGATGGTCTGGATCTGGCCGTTGAGCCGCTCGCGCTCGGCGAGCAGCTCGTCCAGCTCGGCCGTGCCGCACACGCTGCGCAGGGTCGTCTGGCAGACCTGCGAGGTGCCGAAGAAGTAGTTCTGGATGTTGACGACGGACTTGACGGGCTCGACGACGTTGAAGTAGGCGACGGCGTCGACCCGGACCGTGACGTTGTCGCGGGTGATGATCTCCTGGGACGGCACGTTGACGGTCATCGTCTGCAGGTTGACCTTCACCATCCGGTCGACGATCGGGATGATGAAGAACAGCCCGGGGCCCTTGGCGCCGGCGATCACCCTTCCGAGGCGGAAGATCACGCCCCGCTCGTACTCCTGGACGATCTTGATCGCGGCGGTCGCCACCATGACCACGGCGACGGCGACAACGAGCAGCGCGATGGTCGACGGGTCCACGGGGTCTCCAGTCGCTCGGCGTTGCCGCCACGCTACTGTCTTGCCGTGGGCGGCTCAGGGAGGCGAGGCTGCCCGGGAGGCGGGGCGCCGGCCGTGATCGCGCGCGGCCCGGACGCCTGCTATCCGATCCGGAACGCACCGATCTAC
>JAHWKQ010000244.1 GCA_019347785.1 Actinomycetota bacterium | reverse complement strand
TGGGGCTCGACCTGTACCGGATCGACCTGTCGGCCACGGTCAGCAAGTACATCGGCGAGACCGAGAAGAACCTCGCGCGCATCTTCGACGCGGCCGAAGCCAGCGGCGCGGTGCTGCTGTTCGACGAGGCCGACGCGCTGTTCGGCCGGCGGGGCGAGGTGCGCGACGGTCACGACCGCTACGCCAACCTGGAGGTCGCCTACCTCCTCCAGCGGATGGAGTCCTACCGGGGCCTGGCGATCCTCACGACGAACCTGCGCGGCAACCTCGACCGGGCGTTCCTGCGGCGGATCCGCTCCGTCCTGCAGTTCCCGTTCCCGGACACCGCCCACCGCGCCGAGATCTGGCGGCGGGTGTTCCCGGACGACACCCCGCTGGACGGGCTGGACCCCGACCGCCTGGCGCGGGTCGCGCTGACCGGCGGATCGATCGCGTCGATCGCGCTGTCCGCCGCCTTCGCCGCCGCCGACGAGGACACCGCCGTAGCCCCCCGCCACCTGCTGCAGGCCGCCCGCGTCGACGCCGCCAAGCACGACCGTGCCCTGACCGACACCGAGACGGCGGCGCTGTCGTGAGCGGCGGACCGCGCGTCGAGATCGTGATCGACCGGCTCGTCGTCCACGGGGCGGACCGCGCGCAGGCCGTCGCCGTCCAGCGGGCGCTGACGACCCACCTCGAGGCGCTGGCACAGGGCTGGCTCGACGGCTCCACCGCCCCGCCGCCCCAGGTATGCCGTCCACCGCCCGTCGCGATCCAGGTGCCCGCCGGGCGACGCGGGCGGGACCTCGGCCGGCACGCCGCCGACGCGGTGTTCGCGACGGTCGCCGCCCCGTCACCGGCCGGCGAGCGGCACCGCGGCCGACCCCAGCCGGCGGACACGCCATGAGCCGCATGCCCGCCCCGGCCACCCCCACGCCGCAGCGCGGCGTCGCCCGCCCCGTCAGCCGGCCCCACGACGCCGCCGAACGCGCAGCGGACCGGGCCGCGGAGGTGGTCGCCGCCGGCGGACACGTCCGTGGCTGGTCGCTGGCCGCGAACCCGCCGGCCGGCGTCGGCACCCCCACGGCCGTGCAGCGGCAGGGCAGCGGGAAGGGCGAGGACGAGAAGAAGAAGCAGGACCCCAATCGCAAGGAGTACGAGGAGGCCGCCAAGAAGACCGGCGAGGCGCTGCTCGAGACCGAGGCCGGCAAGGCCCTGAAGAAGCGGATCCTCGAGTCACCCGAGGTCAAGAAGCTCGAGTCGTTCGCGACCTCCCCGGCCGGGATCGCGATCGGCGCCACCACGGTCGCCGGCGGGGTCGCGGGCCTCGCCCTGGCCGGCAAGGAGCTGCCGTTCCAACCGCCGGCGATCCCCCTGGACCGCATCACCCCGGGCCTGTCCGCCCAGGTGAAGGTCGAGGGGCCGCTCAACGCGCCCACGTTCGTCGGCCTGACGATCACCTTCGAGCCGAAGGGCCCGGAACCCCGCAAGCGCGAGGCGACCCCCACCCCCCAGCCGCTGGTGCCCCGACGGTCGGCGGCCGAAGAGGCACGTCTCAGCGAGGCGGCGATCGACTACGCGGTCCAGCAGATGTCCAAGCGCTTCCCGCTCGGGACCCCGGTCATGCAGCTGGACCTGTCTCCACGCGCGGGGGAGGAGCGTCAGGAGGAGCAGACCCCGGTCCAGCGCAGCCCGGCGTCAACATCCGCGGACGCACCGGCCCCCGCCGGCGCCCACGTCGACGAGGGGTTCTCCGGACCGGGGCGTCCGCTGGCACCCGACGTGCGCCGGATCATGGAGACACGCTTCGGCCACGACTTCTCGACGGTCCGCCTCCACGACGACGGTCGTGCCATCGCCGCCGCACGCACCCTCGACGCCAGCGCCTTCACGGTGGGCGACGACATCGTCTCGGGCCCCGGACACGACCTCGAGGCGTCCCCGCGCCTGCTCGCCCACGAGCTGGCCCACGTGGTCCAGCAGCGCGCAGGACGACAGCAGGGCCCCCAGCCCGTCCAGCGCCGGACCCCGACCGGTGGTGCGACCCTCACCGAACCGACGACCGGCGACCACAGCGACTTCGTCGACATGGCGATCGAGCACCTGCGCGCGTCCGCCGAGCACTGGCGCACGATCGCCCGGATCGCCGACGCCCCCGGACCGCCCGCGGCCCCCGCCCGAGGCGAACGCGCCGGAGGCCCCGCAGGCGGCGAGGCGACCGAGCGCACCGGCACGGGAGCAGCGGGGGAGCGGCACGCGACGCCGCCACCCACGCGGCGGCTCGAACCGGAGCGGCTGCGGACGATCCTGCAGGGCCTGCTCGACACCTACGAGGGATCACGACGGATCATCGAGCAGCACCTGAGCGGCGACGCGGCCCGGCAGCAGCGCCTCCAGGACGCGTACGTCGGCGCCGTCGAGGCCGCACGTGCGGCGGCGGCGTCCAGCGCGCGGGTCAACCTCGTGCTGATCGCCGCCCCCAAGGAAGTCGGCGACGCCTTCATCACCAACGCCACCGCGTACGCCTCGCTGTACTTCTCGCGCGGGGAGCCCGGCGACACCGTCCAGCAGGTCACCGAGATCGGCTCGCCCGACGAGCTGTTCGACGCCGTCGAGGCCGCCGCACCCGACCGCATGATGCGCCGCATCGACATCTTCGCCCACGGGACGATCGAACCGACCCACCAGA
>JAHWKQ010000243.1 GCA_019347785.1 Actinomycetota bacterium | reverse complement strand
TGACACCGTGCCGCCGACGGCGGAGACGCCGGCGGCGCCGAGCAGCAGCCCCAGCAGCATGGCGCCGGTGTCGCCCATGAAGATCGACGCGGGGTTGAAGTTGTAGAACAGGAAGCCGACGCAGGCGCCCGCCAGGGCCGGCAGCAGCAGGGGCGCCGACGTCGTCAGCGACACCGTCGAGTGCCCCGAGTACTGGACGTAGCAGAACAGCGCCACGCTGGCGATCGCCACGATCCCCGCCGCCAGGCCGTCCAGCCCGTCGACGAGGTTCACCGCGTTGATCATCGCCACGATCGCGGCGATCGTGAGCAGCGCGCCCAGGTCCGGGGTGAGCGACACGATGCTGCCCGGGTTGCCGGGGATCCAGATGAACAGCATGCTCACCCCGAACAGGACCAGCATCCCGGCCGCCAGCAGCTGGCCCGCCAGCTTCACAGGCGCGGACATGCCCCTCAGGTCGTCGACGGCGCCCACGCCGGCGATGACGACCGCGGCCAGGACGATCGCCTCCGGCTCGCTCGTGGTGGCGAAGACCTCGTCGAAGCCCGGCAGCAGGGCGCCGGCGCCGATGGCGGCGAGCACGCCGGCCAGGAGCCCGAGCCCGCCCAGCGTGGGCGTCGGGGCGGCGTGCACCCGCCGCTCCTCGGGCTCGTCCACGGCGCCCAGCCGCCGGGCGAGGGCGCGCACCGGCGGCGTGGCCACGACGGTCGTGCCCAGGGCGACGAGGAAGACGACGAGGTGGTCGAGCACGGCGGGGCCCCGCGGCGCGCCTAGGCGGGCGCCCGGCCGGTGGGCGGCCACGCGCCGGGGCCGGCTCCCGCGCTCATCGCCCGCCCTCCTCGATGCGGCTGATCTGCTCGACGCGGCGCTGGTGACGCCCTCCCTCGAACGGCGTGGACAGCCACAGCGCCAGGATCTCCTCGGCCAGGGCCGTGGCCACGACGCGGGCGCCCATCGCGAGCACGTTCGCGTCGTTGTGGGACCTCGACAGGCGCGCCGTGTACAGGTCCGCGCACAGGGCGGCCCGCACCCCGCGGACCTTGTTGGCGGCGATCTGCTCGCCCTGCCCGCTGCCCCCGAGGACGACGCCTCGCTCCGCCCGCCCCTCGGCGACGGCCCGGCCCACCGCAGCGCAGATGGGCGGGTAGTCGACCGGGTCGGGGCCGTCGGTGCCGTGGTCGGCGACGTCGTGGCCGTGGGCGGCCAGCCACTCGGCGAGGTGGCGCTTGAGCGGGAACCCGGCGTGGTCGGCGCCCACGGCGACCCGCACGGCGCTACGCCCGCTCGGGGTCGACCCGCGCGGCGGGGCGCTCGCCCCAGCCGACGGCCCCGCCGGCCACAGCCTCGACGTCGGCCGCGGGGACCGCCCCCTCCCGCAGCACGGCGACGCGACCGCGGGTGACGTCCACGATCGTCGACACCGCCGCCTCGGCGGGGGCGGCCTCGACGTACAGCGCGGCGCGCCCGCCGGTGCCGGCGCGGGCCTCGTCGACCGTCCGCGGCGGGGAGCCGCCCGGGCGGGTGGCGCCGGTGCAGGCCAGGGGCCCGATCTCGGCGATGACGGCCAGCAGCAGGTCGTCGGCGGGGATGCGCAGCGTCACCGTCCCGTGAGTCTCGCCCAGGTCCCAGGTGAGCCCGTCGACGGCGGGGAGCACCAGCGACAGCGGCCCCGGCCAGTAGGAGGCCATCAGGCGCTCGGCGGCCTCGGGGACGTCGGCCACGAGCCCCGCGGTCTGGCGGGGGCTGCGGATGACGACGGGCAGCGCGGCCGATCGGCCGCGGCCGGTCACGTCGCGCAGGCGCCCGGTGGCGGGCATCGAGAAGGCGTCGGCGACGGCCGCGTACGCGGTGTCGGTCGGCAGTACCACCACCAGCCCCTCGCGCAGTCGCGCGCAGGCGACCTCGCGGGCGTGCTGGGGGTCGCCGAGCGAGACCACGGTGCTCACCGGGCGATCCTAACGGCCCCCGGGGAGGCGGGCGCAGACGATCCGCTCCCGGCCGGTCAGGTCCTCCAGGACCCGCACGTCGGCCAGCCCGGCGGACCGGCAGCCGCGGCGGGTCCGCTCCGCGCGGGTGTCGGCGGCCTCGACGACGAGCCATCCGCCGGGGCGCAGCCACGCCCCGGCGGCCGCGACCAGCCGGTCGGTCGTCTCATGCCCGCCCGGCCCTCCGACGAGCGCCTCGGGGGGGTCCCACTCGCGCACCTCGACCTCCAGGGCGCCGACCTCGCCCCACGACAGGTACGGCGGGTTGCACACCAGCACGTCGACGTGGCCACCTAGCCCCCGCGGGGCGCCGTCGAGCAGGTCGCCGCGGCGCACCTCGACTGCGAGCCCGAGCCGACGGGCGTTGGCGCGGGCCAGCGCCACCGCCGCCGGTGACGAGTCGATGGCCACCACCCGCGCCGGGCCGGCCTCCTGGGCCACGGCGCAGGCGACGGCGCCCGAGCCGGTGCAGGGCTCGACGACGACCCCTCCGGCGGGCGTCCTGGCGATCGCCTCGCCGGCCAGGACCTCGGTCTCCGGGCGGGGGACGAACACGCCGGGGCGCACCCGCAGGTCGAGGCGCCGGAAGCCGACCGTGCCGACGATCAGCTGCAGCGGCTCCCGCGCCGCGCGACGGCGGGCCCACCGGCGCAGGCGCCGGGCGGCGGCCGCCGGCAGGGGCGCCGCGGCGTCC
>JAHWKQ010000242.1 GCA_019347785.1 Actinomycetota bacterium | reverse complement strand
CCCACACGCTCGTGGCCGACCGGGCCTCCTGGCCGGTCCTGCTCGAGGACCTGGAGGCGGCCTACCTGACGCCCGGCCGCCGGCTGCCCGCCCGCACCACGCCGTTCGCCCGGTGGGCGGCCCGGCTCGACGAGTGGGCCCACTCGGCGGAGGTGGCCGCCACCGTCGGCCACTGGGCCTCGGTGGCCGACGGCCTGCCGGCCTTCCCCGGCTCGCACCTGCCGCCCGGCCGGATGGGCGAGGCGGAGGCGGTGCGCACGGTCCTCGGCCCCGAGGTGACCGAGGCGCTGCTGCGCGGGGTGCCCGCGCGCCATCGCGCCAACATGACCGAGACGGTGTGCGCCGCCCTGCTCCTCGCCGTCCGGGCGTGGACAGGCCTCGACGACCTGCTCGTCGACGTGGAGGGCCACGGCCGCGAGGACCTCTTCGACGATGTCGACGTCACCCGCACGGTGGGATGGTTCACCTCGATGTACCCGGTTCGGCTGCACACGGCCGAGGTCGATCCGGCCGCCGTGCTGGACGCGGCCAAGCGGACGCTGCGGGCGGTGCCGCACAAAGGGCTCAGCCACGGCGCCCTGCGCTACCTGCACCGCGATCCCGAGGTGCGGGCCCGCTTGGCCGCGCTGCCGCCCGCGCCCGTCGGCGTGAACTACCTCGGGCGCTTCGAGGCGCGCGACGAGGCGCTGTTCGCGCTGACCGACGAGTTGCGGGGGCCGCCCTCGAGCCCGAAGGCGCCCCGTGCCCACCTGCTGGAGATGAACGCCGTGGTGTTCGAGGGCAGCCTGCGGACGACGTGGACGTACGCGCCCGCGGTTCACGCCCCGGACGACGTGGCCTGCCTCGCCCAGGCGTTCGACGAGGCGCTGGCGGCGTTGGCCGCGGCCCGGCCCGCCGACATCGACGCGACCGACTTCCCGCTGGCCCGCCTCGGCGACCGGGGCCTCGACGCGCTGCGCCGCTACGCGGCCGACGACGGGTGAGCGCCCCGTGCCCGCCCTCGACGACGCCTACCCCCTGACCCCGCTCCAAGAGGGGCTGCTCTTCCACGCCCTGCTGGAGCCGGGCTCGGCCGACTACTTCGAGCAGCTCACGTTCGCATTCGACCGGCCCGTCGACGCCGAGGCGATGGCAGCGGCATGGCGGCACGTGGCCGACCGCCATGCGAGCCTGCGCACGGCGTTTCTGTGGGAGGGCCTGGAGGAACCGCTGCAGGTCGTGCACACGGCGGTCGACGTGCCGTGGCGGGTCGTCGACCTCCGGGGCGGGCCGCCCGAGGCGTTGGCTGCGCTGCTCGACGAGGACCACCGGCAACGCTTCGACGTCACCAGGGCCCCGCTCTGGCGCGTGCTGCTGGCCCGCGTGGACAACGACCGCTGGGTCATGACGTGGAGCTTCCACCACATCGTGCTCGACGGCTGGAGCGGCTCGTTGGTGCTCGACGATGTGCTCGCCGCCTACGACGCCGTCGCCGCAGGACGGCCCGTCGCCCTGTCGCCCACCCGCCCGTTCCGTGACTACGTGGCGTGGTTGGGCAGGCGCGACGACGTCGAGGCGGAGGCATACTGGCGCAAGACGCTGGCGGGCCGCACCGGGCCGACCACGCTGCGCCACGACCGCGGCCATCCCGGCGACCCGCGTGGCCCGCAGGCCGAGGTCGAGGTCGACGTGGACGAGGTGGTGACGGCGCGCCTGGCTGCCACCGCCCGCGACCTGCGCGTCACCACCGGCACCGTCGTGCAGGCGGCGCTCGCTCGCGTACTGGCCGGGCTGTCGGGCGAGCGCGACATCGTCTTCGGCCAGACCAGCTCGGGACGGCCGCCGGCGCTGGCGGCGGTCGACCGCATGGTCGGCCTGTTCGTCAACACCCTGCCGGTGCGGGTCGAGGTCCCGACGGAGGGCTCGGTGCGGTCCTGGCTCGTCGACCTGCAGGACCGCTACACGCGACAGCAGGAGTTCGAGCACACGCCGCTGGTCGACGTGCAGTCGTGGAGCGACGTGCCCCGCGGGACGCCGCTGTTCGAGGTGCTCCTGGGCTTCGAGAACTACCCGCTGTCGGAGCGGCTGGCCGGCGGTGGGCTGTCGTTCGCCGCCATCCGCGAGCAGGTCGGCTACCCCTTGGTCCTGGTTGTGACGACCGGCGCTCGCCTCGGGCTGCGGCTGCTGTACGACACGAACCGGTTCTCACCGGTCGGCGCCCGCGCCGTCGCGGAAGCCTTGGTTGCCACGTTCGAGGCGATCGCCGCCGATGCAGACCGGCCGTTGACAGGCCTGCCGTTGGTGCGGGGCGAGATGCCCGCCGCCGTCGTGGCCCCGCCGCCCGGCAACCTGCTCGCTCTCCTCGACGCCGCCGTCCGCGTCGATCCGGGCGCCGTGGCGGTCGAGAGCGCGCGCGGGTCGTTCACGTATGCCGAGTTGGCCGACCGGAGCGCGCGGCTGGCGCAGTACCTGCACGGCCTCGGCGTCGGCCCCGAGGTGCCGGTGGCCGTCTGCCTGCCCCGCTCCCCCGACTTGGTCGTCGCCGTCCTGGCGGCGTTGACGGCGGGCGCCGCGCACGTGCCGCTCGACCCCGACTACCCGCCGCAGCGCCTGGCCTTCGTGCTGGCCGACACCGCCGCCCGCGTCGTGCTGACGACCACCACCCTGTCGGCCGGGCTGCGCGCCCCGGGCGCCGTCGTGGTGGCGCTCGA
>JAHWKQ010000241.1 GCA_019347785.1 Actinomycetota bacterium | reverse complement strand
GGACCTCCGACCCCGCCGTCAACGAGGCCGTGGCCCGGGCGGCGGCGCGCCGGGCGACGCTGTGCGTGCGCGTCGACGGCGGCGGCACGGCCGCCCTCCCCGGCGCCGTCCGCAGGGGGCCGCTGACGATCGCGGTGTCCACCGGCGGGCGGGCGCCCGTGGTCGCCCGGCGGCTGCGCGCGGAGCTGGAGACCGCCTACGGACCGGAGTGGGGCGCCCTGGTCGAGCTGCTCGGCCGGCTGCGGGACCACCCCGCCACCCGCGACCGGCTGGCCGGCATGACCGATTCGCAGCGACGCGCCGGATGGCGGTCGATCATGCGGACCGATATCGTGAGCCTGCTGCGCAGCGGCCGTACCGATCTCGCGTGGGAAGTGGCGATCGCGTGTCTGTCCTCGTCCTCGGACTGAACCACATGAGCGCCCCCGTCGGCCTGCTGGAGCGGCTCGCCGTGCCGTCCGAGCACCTGCCCAAGGCCCTGGCATCGCTCGTGGCCCGCGACCACGTGCTGGAGGCGGCGGTCCTGTCGACCTGCAACCGCGTCGAGGTCTACGCGCACGTCACCCGCTACCACGGCGGGATGGCGGACCTGCGCGGCTTCCTGGCCGAGTTCAACGGCGTGCCGCCCGAGGACTTCGCGGAGCACTGCTACGACTACCACGACGACCGGGCGGCGGCGCACCTGTTCGCGGTCGCCAGCGGGCTGGACTCGATGGTGGTCGGCGAACGCCAGATCCACCTGCAGGTGAAGCAGGCGCTGCGGGTCGCCGAGGCCCAGGGGGCCGCGGGGCGGGTCCTGCGCACCGTGTTCGGCCGGGCCCTGGGCGTGGGCCGTCGCGCCCGGGCCGAGACCGGCATCGGCGAGGGCGCCTCGTCGATGGTCGACGTGGGGCTGGACGCCGCCGAGGCGGTGCTGGGCGACCTGGCCGGAACCACGGTGCTGCTCGTCGGCACGGGCAAGCTGGGCGGCATGGCCGCCGCCCGCCTTCGCAAGGTGGCCGGGCGGCTGCTGGTCGCCAACCGCACGTTCGAGAGGGCCGAGCGGCTCGCGGCGCGCACGGGCGCCCAGCCCGTCCCCTTCGCCGAGCTGGCCCGGGGGGTCGGCCTGGCGGACCTGGTGCTGACGTCGACGGGCGCCGCCCACCCGCTGCTGTCCCTGGAGCTGGTCGACGAGGCGACGGCCGGCCGCCGAGAGCGCCCGCTCGTCCTGCTCGACCTGGCCGTCCCCCGGGACGTGGACCCCGCGTGCGGCATCGTGCCGGGGGTGACCGTGCTGGACATCGACGCCGTCCGGGAGCTGACCGACACCGGCCGCACCGGCGTGGAGGCCGCCCGGGCGCGGGCGCTGGTGGAGGAGGAGACCGCGCGCTTCGCCGCCTGGACGCGCGCGGTCCACGTCGAGCCGACGATCGCCGCCCTGCGCGAGCGTGCGGAGCTCGTCCGTCGCAGCGAGTCCGCGCGGGCGTCCGGACGCCTCGGCGACCTCGACGAGCGCCAGCGCCGCGCCGTGGACGCGCTCACCAGGCGGATCGTGAACACCCTGTTGCACGACCCCTCCGTGCGGCTGAAGCGCATCGCCGACACCCGCGGTGGCGAGGTGCACGCCGCCGCCCTGCGCGAGCTGTTCGACCTGCCCGACGAATAGTCGGCCGGGATGCTGCGCGTCGCCACCCGCCGGTCGGCGCTGGCCCGCGCCCAGGCCTTCCAGGTGGGGCGGGCGCTGGCCGCCGGGGCCGGTGACCGCTTCGAGCTCGTGCCGATGGCCTCCACCGGCGACCTGCAGCCCCGGCGCGCCGTGGCCGACTTCGAGACCAAGGGCCTGTTCGTGGACACGATCCGACAGGCGGTGGTGTCGGGCGATTACGACGTGGCCGTGCACTCCTACAAGGACCTGCCGACCCAGCCCGTCGATGGCCTGGTGGTGGCCGCCGTCCCGGGCCGCGAGGATCCGCGCGACGTGCTCGTCACCCGCGACGGCCATGCGCTGGCGACGCTGCGGGAGCACGCGACGGTGGGCACCTCGTCGCAGCGGCGCTCCCTGCAGCTGCGGTGGGCCCGTGCGGGCCTGCGGGTGGTCGGGGTCCGCGGCAACCTCGACACGCGCCTGCGCACGGTCGCCGACGGGAGGCTCGACGCCGTGGTGGTGGCCAGCGCCGGCCTGCGCCGCCTGTACGCCGACCCGGCCGACGGCGGGGTGGGCGGGATGGACCTGCCGCTGACCCCCGTGGCGCTCGGGCCCGAGGAGTGCCTTCCCGCCCCCGGCCAGGGCGCCCTCGCCGTGGAGTGCCGCGCCGGCGACTCGCGGGCGCTGGCGGCCTGTCGGCGCCTTGACGACCCGGCGACGCGGCGGGCCGTCGAGGCCGAGCGCGGCTTTCTCGTCCGCGTCGGCGGGGGCTGTCTGGCCCCGGTGGGCGCCCTGGCTCGTCGTCGGGCTCGTGCTCAGCGCGCTCTTCATCGGCAACCTGGGCGACGACACCGGCGGGGCCACGGAGCTCACCTACTCCGAGTTCATCAACGAGGTGAAGGCCGACCAGGTCGAGGAAGTCAAGATCGACCAGGTCAGCGGGAGCATCGAGGGCGAGTTCAAGAACGGCGACCGGTTCAAGGCCCAGGGGCCCCAGGGCGAGACCCCGGCCCGGGACCTCGCCCTCATGGAAGAACACGGCATCCAGCCCGACTACAAGGGCCGGAGCAGCGACGTGCTCGG
>JAHWKQ010000240.1 GCA_019347785.1 Actinomycetota bacterium | reverse complement strand
CCCCGCCGGCGGCTAGCATCGCCGTCCATGGCGGTCCCGGAGGCAGTGCGGGGCGCGCCCGACTGGCTGCCGCCGGGGGCGCGGGCGTTCGACCTGGTCGAGCGCACCTTCCTGGAGCACGCCCGGCTGGCCGGCTACGAGCGGGTCCGCGTGCCGGTCCTGGAGCACACCGAGTTGTTCGCGCGCGGCGTCGGCGCCTCGACCGACGTGGTCCAGAAGGAGATGTACACGTTCGTCGACCAGGGAGGGCGCTCGCTGACCCTGCGCCCCGAGGGGACCGCCGGCGTCGTGCGGGCCGCCCTGCAGGCGGGCGTGCCACGGTCCGGCGGCCTGCCCGTCAAGTACGCCTACGCCGGCGAGTTCTTCCGCCACGAGCGGCCGCAGGCGGGGCGGCAGCGCCAGTTCACGCAGGTCGGCGTCGAGGCGCTCGGCAGCGACGACCCGGTGCTGGACGCGGAGGTCGTCCTCGTGGGCTGGGAGGCCCTGCGCGCCGCCGGGGTCGACGACCTGGTGCTGCGCCTCAACAACCTGGGCGACCGCGAGGACCGGGCCGAGTACCACGCGGTGCTGAACGCCTACCTGGACCGCTTCGACGACCTGCCGCCGGACGTGGCGGGCCGCCGGCACCTCAACCCGCTGCGCGCCTTCGACTCCAAGGCGCCGGGCATGCGGGCGATCATGGCCGACGCCCCGCTGCTGGGCGACCACATCGGCCCGGAGGCCGCGCGGCACCACGCGGCGGTCGTCGAGCTGCTCCGCGACCAGGGGCTGCCGCTGACCCACGACCCTCGGCTGGTCCGGGGCCTGGACTACTACACGCGCACGACGTTCGAGTACCAGGTCGGCGCGCTGGGCGCGCAGAACGCCGTCGGGGGTGGCGGCCGCTACGACGGGCTGGCCGAGGAGCTGGGCTGGCCCGAGCGGTTCCCGGGCGTGGGCTGGGCCCTGGGCGTCGACCGCACCGTCCTCGCGCTGCGCGCCGCCGGCGCCGCCGCGCCGACCGACGCGCGCGTCGCCGTGTACGTCGTCGTCGCCGACCGTGGTCTGGTGGCCGACGCCTTCGCCGTCGCGACGCAGCTGCGCCGGGCGGGTGTGGCCACCGACCTGGCCTTTGACGGGCGCAGCGTGCGGGCGCAGTTCAAGGCGGCGGACCGCTCCGGGGCGTCCCACGCGGTCGTCGTGGGTCCCGACGAGGCCGCGCGCGGCGCGGTGACCGTCCGGGACCTGCGCTCGGGGGCGCAGCGGGAGATCGCCCGGGACGACGCCGCCACCGCCCTGGCCGCCGGGAGCTGACGACGGCGCGGCCCAGCCCCCCACCCCTGCGCTTGTCACCCCGGTCACCTTGTCGGTAACCGCGCCGACCAGCGCCCCGTGCTACGGGCCGCTCGCCGCGCTCCCGAGGCCGGTGGCCCCGACCAGCACGGTGGCCAGCAGCAGCGCCGAGGTGGCGATCGACAGGCGGAACGCCACGCGCGGCGGGCCCCGCAGCGCCGCGACCAGCAGCGCGCCGGCCAGGGCGAGGCTGGCCCCGACCCCTGCCGCGACGACCGGCCGCCCCGGCGCGGCGCCGGCCCCGACCGCCAGCGCGCCCGCACCGGTCAGCGCCGCCGCCGCGACCGAGGAGCCCCGCCGGCCGAGCCGCTGGGGAAGCCCGCGGACGCCGGTGCGTGCGTCGACGCCGAGGTCCGGCAGGGCGTTGGCGAAGTGCGCCCCGGCGCCCAGCAGCGCGCACGAGAGCGGCAGCCAGCCCGGCGGGGCGGCCGGGCTGGGGCCGGCCAGCAGGGCGAAGACCGGCAGCAGCCCGAACGACACGGCGTAGGGGCCCACCGACAACGGGGTGAGCTTCAGCCCCAGGTCGTAGGCCCAGGCGACGGCGACCGCGAGCAGGTGGAACGTCCCGGCGCGCATGCCCAGGGCCAGCGAGAGCGGCACGCAGGCCGCCAGTGATCCCAGCGCCGCGCGTCGCAGGGTGGCGACCGCGACGGTGCCCGCGACCGTCGGCTTGTCGGTCCTGCCCGCCGACCGGTCGCGGCGCCAGTCCAGCCAGTCGTTGGCCCACCCGACCGACAGCTGCCCCGCCAGCACGGCCAGCCCGACGCCGGCCGCCACAGCGGCCCCGTGGCCCGCCGCCAGCGCCAGGCCCGCCCCCATCGCGGTCACCGCCAGGGAGGGGCCAGGGTGAGTGCAGCGCAGCAGCTCGAGCACGACCGGGAGTCTGCCGGATGCGGGCGCCGGCGTCGCGCGCGTAGGGTCTTGCCGATCTCCGTGACACCCTGTGGCGGCCCCACGCACCTGTGGCGGGCCCCACGACTGGCAGCCCCGCGATGGTCAGGACGACGTGAAGCCCTACGGATCCCTTCGCAGCCACGGAGCCGGCACCCTGCGTATGGACCACGCGGGCGACCGGGTCACGCTGGGTGGCTGGGTCGCCCGCCGCCGTGACCACGGGGGGGTGGCCTTCCTGGACCTGCGTGACGCCAGCGGCGTCGTGCAGGTGGTGGCCGACCCCTCCGCCGGCGAGGCGCTGCGGGCCGTGCAGGACGTGCGCGGCGAGTACGTGGTGCGCGTCGACGGCGTCGTCCGGGTCCGCCCGGAGGGCATGGCCAACCCGGCACTGGCCACCGGCGAGGTGGAGGTGGCCGCCGACGCGCTGACCGTCCTCGCCCGGGCCGAGACGCCGCCGTTCCCGCTGGAGGACCGCCCCGACGCC